>CALBTA010000645.1 GCA_937967755.1 uncultured Planctomycetaceae bacterium
AGCCCCAGGAAATGGTGTTTGTATCTCGGCAAGCCCCGGAGGGGCGGCATCGGCAGCGTCCACGCACAACCCATGTCGCCCCTCCGGAGCTGTGCGATGCACCGCGCACTTGGACCTGGGGCTTACGCCCCAGGCTAATCGATGCCGCCACTCCGTGGCTGGTGGCATTGTTGGTCATGATTATTTTTATTGGCAAAGCGCACGCTGAAATTCGTACTTGGAATGACACGACGGGTAAGTTCTCCATCAAGGCGGAACTGATCGATCACAACGACCAACAAGTCACGCTCAAAAAACCAAACGGCCAACAAATCACCGTTCCGCTGGCCAAACTCAGCGCTGCGGATCGCCGTTTCTTAAGCGATCTTGCGGAAGAACAACCCGCACCGCCCATCACCCTCGGCCCGTCGCAAACCTACCGCGTCCGCATCGGCATGCAGTTCACCGGCGTGGGAAACGCGACCGGCATCGTCGGCATCGTGCCCGTTCCGATCGATTGGGCGGAGCAATCGGTGCGCGTCATCGACCAAGAGAAGACGGCCAACGTCGGCCGAATTTCGTTTCGCGACTTAAACGACGGCGCTCGCCAAATGCAGATCAGCGTCCCCCGTCTGCGGCGCGGCGAAGAGGCCAGCGCGACCATCACGTACGAAGTCACCCGCCACGGGCTGGTCGGCCCGGAGGAAACGGCCGGTTTCCGTATTCCTAAACGGCTAAACCGTGACATGCGGCATTACTTGCTTTCCGGCCCGTTGACCAACGCAAAAGACAACAACATCATCGCTGCCAAGGATAAGGCCATCGCCGGTGTTGACGGGGCGTGGAACCAGGTCCGCGCCATTCACGATTGGGTGGTCGATAACGTCGAGTACCAAGAGCGGCCGGAGATCAAATCGGCCAGCGCCTCGCTCCTCGAAAAGGTGGGTGATTGCCAGGAACTGTCGTCGCTGTTCGTCGCCATGTGCCGGGCCCACGGTGTGCCCGCTCGTTGCGTTTGGATTCCCAACCATAGCTACGTCGAATTTTACCTGGAAGACGCTGCCGGCCGCGGGCATTGGTTCCCGGCCGAGTCGACCAACAAAGAGCAATTCGGATACCTCCCCCGCACGGGAATGATTTTGCAAAAGGGCGACAACTTCCGCGTCCCCGAATTCCGGGAGCCGCTGCACTACGCCCGCACCATCTTCAAAGCGGCCGACATCCAAGGCGGCCAGCCGGAATTCCAAGAGATCCGCGAGATCAAACCGATCCCGTAGCGGTGGCTTTGGAGTGCGGCGACCCGTCGCCGCTTTCTCTTTCTAAACGCCCGGTTTGTTCCTATCCGTATCGAGATAGAAAGCGATGGCAGGCCTTCGCACTCCAAAGGCGGAAGCCTCCGCTACGTTTATAGCCCGCTAAGGTCCACTGGTTCTCCGCCGTTGCGGGTGATTAGGCGGTAGTAAACGGTTGGATCAATGTCGGGCGAGAGGGCTTTCGTATGGGCGTCGGCGAAGGCGTGCATTACCGCGCCGCCGGGGTGATCGCTGCTGGGTCCGCGGTCACGGGTAAGCCGGCCGGGCCAGGCATCTGGCAAGGCCGAAGCGGAATAGGCGAACGTGTCGATGGTTGTCGCTTGGGCCGTGGGGTGACCTGCATCGTCAGGCTTGCCGACTCCGCCGGGTTCGATACCGACCACCCAAGTCGCTTGCCCATCAATCCAGGCGGCGTACACCGGCTCGGTCGTTTCGCAGAGGATGAGGGTGTTGGAAATGCCGTCGCCGACGTCGCGAAGCGTGACGCTGCGTCCGTCACACGTCTCCGGCGCGTTGACACAGCGGGAAACGATCACCCCATTCTCGACCACTTGTCCCTCGGACACATGTGTACCGACGATGGCCATGTAACTAGTGATCGCTGGATAACCCCCGACCATCTGATGTGCGTCGTACTCACTTCCAACGCCGGGTTGAACGGTCGCTTCACCGCGAATAGCAGGGCAGCGAAAGGCGGAAAGCTGTACTGTGGAGAAGTGTGTGCCATCTTCGCGCGATGCGGAGACGTCGAACGGGCGCACTGAGAATCTCTCGCTGCTGTCCACCAACTCATCCATGAGGATGGTCTCTTCGATATACGGCAGCATCCTCACGAGCCAGCCATAGCCAGAAGAATTCGCCGTATCATCGGCAAGAGTCCCTGGCGGCACAGCGTGGAGCGGCGCGGTCGCATCGGTTACGACGGGAAACCGTTCGTTGGCGGACTCATAATTGGCGACGCTCAATGCCAACTGGCGGATATTGCTTAGACAACCGCTGCGGTTACTAGAGATATGTGCATCATTAATCCACATACACCCCAACATCCCCAGCATCGACAGGCAGCAGATCATTGCCAACAGATCGCGCAGGGCGAAGCCCTGGCGGCATCGTGTGCGGTTGCGCACGCGCCCTCGGTAAGAGAAACGGAACATGACAGACTCCTCACGAAAAAGGAAGAAAAGAATGAAACGTAAATGAGTGCGTTCATTCCATCTGTCATACTCGATGGCGGCGCGAAAGTGCAATGAGAATTGCCGTGCGCCCGTAGCGGGGGCTTCTAGCCACCGTAAACGACGCGGAGCGTCGCTTGATTCACGGTGGCTGGAAGCCCCCGCTACGGCTATTCCTGTGGCTCGGTCATCGACCAGGGGTCGAGGGCTTCTTTCAGGGTCTGTTCGGGCAGCACGCCTTGTTCGCGGCAGAGTTCGCGGATGGTTTTGCCGGAAGCGAACGCTTCTTTCGCCAGCTTCGATGCCTTTTCGTAACCGATGTGCGGGTTCAGGCTGGTGACCATCGACAGGCTTTGCTCGACCATCGCCTCGCATTGCTGCTCGTTGGCTTCCAATCCTTCGGCACAAAAATCAACGAACGCCCGTGTCCCGCTGGCCAGCAGGAAAATACTTTCCAGCGATGTCTGCCCCATCACCGGCATCATGATATTCAGTTGGAACTGCCCGCCGGCCGCCCCGCTGATGGCAATGGTTTGGTCGTTGCCCATCACCCGGGCGGCGACTTGCATCAGGCTTTCGCACATCACCGGGTTGACCTTGCCGGGCATGATCGAACTGCCGGGCTGGCGGCTGGGAAGTTGCACTTCGTAAATGGCACAGCGCGGCCCGCTGCCCAGCCAGCGGATGTTGTTCGCCACGTTGAACAGCGTCGAGGCGATCGTCCGCAACAGCCCGTGGCATGCGACCAGCCCGTCGCGCTGGGCGTTGGCTTCGAAATGATCGACCGCTTCGATGAACGGAATCTCCGTCTCGTCGGCCAGCACCTTCGCAACCCGACGGCCGAACTCGGGGTGCGTATTGATGCCGGTGCCAACCGCCGTGCCACCGACGGGCAGTTCGACGACGCAATCAATCGCACTGCGGGCGCGGTCGATGGAAAGTTCGATCTGCCGCGCGAAGCCGCCGAACTCCTGACCGAGCCGCAGCGGCGTGGCGTCCATCAGGTGGGTGCGGCCGATCTTGATGATCTTGTCCCACTGCTCGGCCTTCTGCCGCAACGCGCCGTGCAACCGTTCCAAGGCCGGGATCAGATCGCTTTTAATTTCGCGACCGACGGCGACGTGAATGGCGGTCGGGAACGTGTCGTTGGTGCTTTGCCCCATGTTCACGTGATCGTTGGGGTGAATCGGCTTTTCCGTGGCGAACCGGTCTCCGCCCGCCAGTTCGATGGCCCGGTTGGCGATCACCTCGTTGACGTTCATGTTGCTTGAAGTGCCCGAGCCGGTTTGGAAGACGTCAATCGGAAACTCGCCGTCGTGCTTGCCGTCGGCCACTTCGCGGCAAGCGTTCAGCAAGCACTGCACTTGCTCGTCGTTCAGCGGGTTCTTCCCGGTTTCCGTCAGTTTCTTCAGGTCCCAATTCGCCGCCGCGCAGGCGTACTTGACCAACCCCATCGCATGCACCAACGCCGGCGGCAACGGCCAGCCCGAGACCGGAAAATTTTCCACCGCCCGCTGCGTCTGCGCCCCATAATAAGCCTGGGCCGGCACCTGCACGTCGCCCATCGAGTCTTTTTCTATTCGCATTTCGGTAGACATTTTGTTAGTTGATTGTTTGGTTTTGAACAGGAGCAAACGGAGGGAACGGAGAGATGACGAAGTTGGTTAATGAATTTGTATGTTAGAAGTTCTTGGGCCGGACGTATACCTGAGAGGGACGAGTCAATGCTCTGTTAACTCTGTTCCCTCCTGTTCCACTATTCCGAACGCTCTTCTAA
>CALBTA010000646.1 GCA_937967755.1 uncultured Planctomycetaceae bacterium
TAATCGGCATCCGCAGCGTCGGCGATCAAAAATACGGCATCGAAAAACGCAGCTCGGTACTTTTGAAAATGCCGGCCAGCGCGTAGTAGTCGCGGGCCGGGATCGGGTCGTACTTGTGGTCGTGGCATCTCGCGCAGGCGACCGTCAGCCCCAACATGCCGCGGCCGACCGCGTCGATTTGATCGTCTGCCCAATCATTGGCCGCCCGTTGGTGTTCGGCGTCTTGCTCGGCTTCGGTCTGAATTGGCAGAATGCGGGGCAACGGTTTCGAACCGACCGCCAGGAAACCGGTGGCCAGCAATTGTTGCTCTCGCTGCCGCCAGTGGTCAGCCGGAAGCAAATCGCCGGCCAACTGTTCCAGCAGGAAACGGTCGTACGGCTTGTCGTCGTTGATCGCATCGATCACCCAATTGCGATAACGCCATGCGTAGCGCAGCGGGCGGTCGCGGTCGCCGCCCAGCGTGTCGGCGTAGCGTGCGGTGTCGAGCCAGTGCCGGCCCCAACGCTCTCCGAACGCAGGCGAAGCGATCATATCGTCGACGATCGCCGCGAGCGCCTTCGGCGTAGGTTCCGCCAAATAGCTTTGCACCGTCTCCAACGATGGCGGCAAACCGGTCAGGTCGAATGCTACGCGACGCAGCAAGCTAGCGAACTCCCCGTCCGCGGCTGGCGTAATGCCTTCTTTTTCTAAACGGGCCAGAACGAAACGGTCGATGTCATGGCGCGGCCAACCTTCGTTCTGCACGGCGGGAACCGCGGGCTGGGCGACGGGCTGCAGCGACCACAAGTCGGCGGCTGAAACCGCCGATGGCTCATTTGCGGTGTTGTCCCCTGCGCTTTTGCGCGGATCGATTGCCCCCAGTTCAATCCAGCGACGCAATTGCCCGATTTGGTCCGCTGACAGCTTCTTCTCCGGCGGCATTTGCAGCTTCTTATCCTGATAGCCGACCGCCCGCATCACAAGGCTTTGATCCGGCTTGCCCGGAAAGATCGCCGGCCCCAGCGAACCACCTGTTTGCCAGCCGGTGCGGGAATCGAGAACCAATCCCCCTTCCGCCTCGCCCGCTTCATGGCTGTGGCACTCGTAACAATGCTTCTTGAGCAGCGGCAAGACATGCTCATGGAACATCTCCAGCGCCGCGGCACCGGTTTCTTCTTCGCCGCGGGTCAAAGCAGCATTCGCGAAGTTGACCAGTACGAAACACAGTAGGGCTGCAACGCGTTTCATCGGCGGACTATTCTTGAGATCGGACTTTGGTGCGACGGCAATCCAAGAATTTTACCCCTCCGCCCGGCGCTCAGCCAATCCGCGCTTCGGAAATTTTCACGGCCCGGCGTTCATTGGCTGAAAGGTAACACGCGTCGACCAGGGCCATGGTTTTCAGGTTGTCTTCGCCGCTTATCTCCGGCGGTTCGCCTTTTTCCAGCGCGACGAGCAACTGCGCCATCGGGCCGGCGAAGGCGTCGGGGAACCAGACCTCCTTCCAGCGCGGCTTCATCCATTTGCCGAGTCTTGTCGTCGTGTAATCGAGCGTGCTGGGTGTTGGCTTAGGGTATTCCGGCCAGCCGATGGTGCCGCGGGCCATCCCTTGGTCGCCTTCGATCCGCCAGCGGATGTAGATATCTTCGGCCGCACCTTCGCGAGCCGGGCCGGCCCATACGTCGTCGATTCCGATAGCCCGCAGGCCATTGGCGTATTCCAGAATGTACGTGCAGATGCCGTCGGTGTGTTTGAACTGCTGGGCGGTGCGCGGGTCGGGCCGTGTGCTGGCGAAGACCCGCACGGGATCGCCCAACAGGTAGCGAAACATGTCGAGGTGGTGGATCGACATGATCCGCAGCGTGACCCAGCCGAGCCGCCGCTGCCACGGCATCCAATGCGGAATCGCCCGCATATCGATCGTCGCCAACACCGGATCGCCTAACAGGCCGCGCCTCAATAGATCCTTGCACGCGCGAATCGATTGGTCGTAGCGCATGTTCTGGTTGACCGCCAGCGCGATGCCGGCCCGCTTGCAAAGC
>CALBTA010000647.1 GCA_937967755.1 uncultured Planctomycetaceae bacterium
GGCCGCGGTTGGGCGGAGCCTTGCTTTGCCACAAGCGTTTGCCTTCCGCGGCCAAGTCATATGCCGCCACGTGAAACCGATTGTTGACGTACGCAACGCTGCCCTCTTGAGTGATGCCCAGTTGCCTTGCCAGCCAAGGCACTTCGTGCTTTCGAACCTGGCTGTGCAACCCGTTGGGCGACTCGCCTGCTTCGCCATCGAACCGGCCGCGCTTGTGAACTTGAAGCCCCAACGGCTTCGGGGCCCCCTGTGCCGACTGGCCGGAAAATTCCTCCAACTGCCCCGCCGATCCCTCGTTGGCTTGCCGCATTTCCGCGACCAGGCTTTCGAACTGCTGGGCGGTCATTTTCACGTCGCCGAACGTGACGGCGGCGGTTTGCGGCTGGCCCACATCGGCCCCCAGCATGGCGCCCGCCAGGCGAACGCGGGGCGCGATTTCGGCTTTCTCCAACACGCCGACATGTTTCGCCGCCCGGTTGAAGTGATCGACCGCGGCGACGAACTCACCGGCGGCGAGCGCCCGATCGCCCAGCCAGCGGTGGGCCATGCCGGCCGCTTCGGTGCCGTGGAACTGCACGGTCGCCAATTGCACAGCCGCTTCATCGCCGGCCGCCGCGGCTTGTCGAACCCGCAACTTGCCCAGCGGTGTGTAATCGGCGTTCATCAAATTCGCCAGTTGACGGTCGCGGGCCATCGCGCTGCGGATCGCCGTGGCGACGGAAACCAACAGGTCGCCGTCATTGGCCGAGGGGACCAACCCGCCCACGCTGTAGGGGTCCAGGTCCGCGATCATCCGGCTAGCGTCTTCATAAGATTCGCTTTCCACCGCCGCGTGGAATTCCGCCATCACGTTGTAGGCGTCTTTGTTGTAATGCTCGACCAGCGGGTTCCGCCAATCTTCGGGCAGGCGCGCCGCTCCACCCTCGCCGAGGCGGCCAGGCGTTTGCCGGGCAGCGAGCAATTCCAACCACGGGGCCAACGGCGCGGTCGTTTCCCATTGCGTGCCGCCGTAAAACTTCAGTTGCCCGAGGAACCGCTCGATCTGACGCCAGTCTTGTGTGTAAGCCAATTGAATCAGTTCGTAGCGGACGGTTTCGGGATCGTACGACTTGAAGAACACTCGCCCTTGCGGCAGATAGGTCATCATCGAGTGCCGCAGCATCGTCATGGGGCGCTCGCCGCCGTGAGAACCGTATTCTCGGCCCATGTTCGCGACGCGCTCGGGCAGTTTGAATTCGCTTCGGTTGCGAACTTTCGTCCACGGGTTGACGAGCAGGGCGATTTCCGAAAACAGTTCCAGTTGTTCTTCAATCGTCGTGAAATCGGTGGGCCGAGTCCTTAACAACAAGTCCAGCAAATCTTGAGACACCGCCGACGGCCCGCCGGTTGCTAAGGTGCGAACCGCACAGGCAATCCGCCAAGAATTCGCATCCACATCACCCGGTTGCGATTGAGTGACCGCGAGCAGCCATTGCGTGTAATCATGCGCATCGCCAAACGACTTCGCCCGGGCGAGCATATCGTCGTTAATCAGGCTATTGACCTGCGGCAGTTCGCGATAGCGGATCTGCCGAACTGTCAGCTTCGCCCCCGGGGCAGTGCGCGAACACGCAATGCCCAAGTGCGTAAGCTGCTCACTCGAATATCCAGCGTTGCCCCAATTGAGCAACGCCCAATGCTCTCCGTCGGGGCTGATCCAGCAGCGGACCCAACCCGACGCGACGAGAAAACGCACCCAAGTTCTCTCACCCACGTAGGGAATTGACTTTTCGTGAACGGGCGAAAAGTAAGCAGCTTTTCGCCCTTCGTCCCGCTCTTTCCACTCGGCAACCAGGTGCTGGTCGCCGTTGTTAGCTGCGAACGTTAGCGTTGGGTTATTCGGTCGTCCGGCCGGTTGCTGCACCGCGCCGTCTGCTGCAAGGATCTCCGGCGGCCCGAGGTAAATCTGTGCGCCAGGGTGAACATCGTTCAATTCGACTTCAACGAACCGCACCCGATCAACCGGCAGCGGCGCGGCGGCCCAGGCGAAGTTTGGCCCGTTGTCGTTGGCCAGTTGCACGCCGCCGTCGTCACGCAGTTCCAGCGCCGAACCTTCAGGAGTATCGCCAGCCCAATTTAGTTCCGCCGGGTTTTGAACCACTTCATAGGGTTGCGGGAAATGTGCATAAGGCGCATCAGGGCTGTCGAGCAGCCGCAACATTTCGATGCCGCGAAACGCAGCCTGCTGCGCTTCGAAGTAAACGTCTTCCGGCGGACCACCATGAAAGGGGGTCCGAACCATTTCCACATCACCGCGTGTCAGAACCAATTCGCTATCGTGCCAACGCAACAGCAACGTCGGCCCGTAGCGGGCGTCGCTCACCTCGTCGCGGCTTTCGTCAGTGCTGACCAACTGGTACGTCAGCGGCACATGCTTTTCCTCTTCCCGCGTGACTAGGTACGCGGCCCAACGGTCAGCTCCGCCGTGGCGAGTGTTCCAATAAATCGAAATGCCCGACGTCCCGCCGTAACAATGAATCCGCAACAGGTCAGCCCGCGACGTGGAAAACCGCAGCGCCGCGTTTTCAGGCCACGGGGCCTTCAGCCGCGCCACACCTTGAATTGCCCCGTGCATTGTGCCGTTCATGTTCAGGTCATTAAAGTTGACCTTCGCGTTGGGAACCGGCTCGAACCACGCTTGCAGATCATCTTTGTCGGGTACGCGGCGCGCGGTATCGAAATCGGCGTACCAAGTATCGGCAAAGCGAACCGGCGGCGCGGCCAGCCCAGCCGTCCACGGGCCTTCCGGTTCGGCCGGCGGCATGTCCTCAGGCGGATCGTCTTCGGGCGGCGGATCTTCCGCGGGGGGATCGTCGTCCTCCGGCACTGGCGGAACATCGGAGCGCGGATCATCGTCGGGCGGGTCGGTCTCGCTATTGCCGTCGGCTGCGCCATCGGAGTCCGCCGGTTCTTCTTTACCATCGGGCGAATCTCCGTCAGCCACCGCGACCGCTTCGTCGCCTGGCCCTCGCACAGCGGCCACGATGACGAGCGAAATGAACCCAATCAGCCCGATGCAAACTGCGGCCACGACCAGGGCCAACACCGGGTGCGTTCGCCCGTTGCCGCCGGTTTGTTCGGGGCCGGCGATGGCATCGACCGAAACGTCCACCCGGCCCAGCGCCGTGGCCAGGTACTCTTCCATCTCCAGGTGTTCCAGCAGCGCGGTTCGCAAGTCGTCCGACTCGCGCAGCCGCTGCCGGAGCAGTTCGATTTCGGCCAGAGAAAGCTCTTCGGGGGTCTTCTCTTGCAGAAGCTGAATCAGTTGATCGTCATTCATGGTCGTCTTGCCGCAGGCGGGCTTCCAGGCAACTGCGCAGGGCTTGCCGGGCACGGAAGATCAGCAGCTTCGCCGCCCCTTCGCTGCGCCGCAACGCTTCGCCGATCTTTGCCAAAGGAAGGCTCTGGCCGTAACGCAAATCGAGGGCTTCCTTGGCGCTCGGGCCTAACCCTTCCAGACAGCCCGGCAGGTGTTTCGCAGCGGCGTGTGGTTGGTCGTCTTCCATCATGGTCGCGTCGAGTTCCAAACAAAGTTCGGTCCAGGCGACTTCCTTGCTGCGGGCGCGCCCGCGAACGAACTCGCGCAGCACATTGCGGGCGATGCCGATCAGCCAAGGGCGAAGTTCGGTCGCTTTCTGAAACTTCACCTTGCCGCTGTAGCAGCGCAGGAAGACTTCCTGGCACAGGTCTTCAGCGTCAGCGGTTTGCAACAACCTGGCCCGCAAGTAACCATAGATCGCCAGGCGGTGGCGATCGACGACTTTCGATAGCGCCGCGCGATCTCCACCAGATAGCTGATGTAGCAATCGCTGATCTTCCGACACGCTCTGCGTAAGCGGAAGATCGACCGGCGCGCGGTGAGCCGCCGGCGCGGTGGCGGGGCCGTACAAGGGTTGGCGTTCGGCGAATTCGCCAGAGGCAGTAGCTCCCATCAAGACTCCTTCGGGAAGCGATCATAAATCAACTTCCCCTTATCTTAATCGAGCCTACTCCCCGTTGGCAAATGTGTTGCCGCGTTCTCTTTCAAATAGTCGAATTCGTGAGTTGTGTAGTTCAACTCGTCATCTGCATGAGAAAACGTATTACCGCCCTCAGAACGTGTTTGAAAATTCAAAGTAGCAGGCACAGTCCCTGTGCCGTCCGCTGAA
>CALBTA010000648.1 GCA_937967755.1 uncultured Planctomycetaceae bacterium
TCCGACGCCGGCGGGCTCGCCTGGTCTCGCAAGCGCCTGCACCGGATGATTGTGACCAGCGCCACGTACCGGCAAAGTTCGCGCGTCTCGGGTGAATCGCTGGAAAAAGACCCCGCCAATCTTCTGCTCGCCCGCGGGCCGCGGTTTCGCGTCAGCGCCGAAACGGTTCGCGACATCATGCTCACCGGCAGCGGTCTGTTGTCAACGAAGTTGGGCGGGCCGAGCGTATACCCGCCGCAGCCGGCCAGCGTTACCGGGCTGGCCTATGGGAACTTCCAATGGAAAACATCTCAAGGCGAGGACCGTTACCGGCGTTCGCTGTATACGTTCCGCAAGCGAACCGCCCCGTTCGCCGCGCTGGCAGCGTTTGACGGGCCGACCGGCGAAAACTGCACCGTGCGGCGCAACCGCAGCAACACCCCGCTGCAATCGCTGACGCTGCTGAACGACGCGATGTTCCTCGAAATGGCAAAGGCGCTGGCGGCCAAGGCAATGGACCAAGAGGATTCGGTTGAGGCACGCGCCACGCACATATTCCGCGCGCTGCTCACGCGGCCGCCGCGCAATAGCGAACTGGCGAAGCTACTGAAGTTCCAGCAAGCCCAACTGGCCCGCCTTGAGCAGGGTGAACTGAAAGCAGCCGTCATTTGCGCCGACAAACAAGCAACTTCCGAGTTGGCAAGCTGGCTGCTGGTTGCCAGGGCGGTGATGAATTTGGACGAAACGATTACGCGGCAGTAGGTACCCCAGGTACGACGCAACATGAACAACCAATCAACCATCGGGCAAACCCGCCGCCACTTTTTTCGCGACTGCGGCTTCGGAGTTGGCAAGATCGCGCTGGCTTCGCTGCTGGCCAATGAGCTGGCGCAGCCAGCCGATGCTGTGCGAAAAGTCAAGGCCAACGAACATCCGGCGGCGGCTAAACCGCCGCACTTTCCGGCCACGGCGAAGCGGGTGATTTTCCTGTTCATGGCGGGCGCGCCCAGCCAGTTGGAATTGTTTGATCACAAGCCGAAGCTGGCCGAACTGGAAGGCAAGCCGATTCCGCCGTCGGTGATTCAGGGTCAGCGTTACGCGTTCATTCAACCTGATGCGGCCGTGCTGGCTCCGCGGTTTCGCTTCGCCCGGCATGGAGAGAGCGGGGCGGAAATTTCGGAGATGTTGCCGCATCTGGCGAAGGTCGTTGACGATATCGCGATCGTTCGCTCAATGCACTCCGATCATTTCAACCACGCGCCGGCCCAGCTTTTCGTGAACACCGGCAGCGGCATTCCAGGCCGGCCGGGCATGGGAAGCTGGCTCAGCTATGGCATCGGCAGCGTCGCCGATGATCTGCCGTCGTTCGTGGTGCTGAAAAGCGGCGGCAGCCTCAGCGGCGGGGCTGCGATGTGGAGCAGTGGTTTTTTGCCGACCGTGCACCAAGGCGTGCCGCTGCGCAGCGGGGGCGAACCGATCTTACACGCCGCTAACCCGCCGGGCGTTGACCGGCGCGCTCAGCGCGACACGCTTGATTTGGTCGGCGACCTCAACCGCGAGCAGTTGGACCTCGTCGGCGATCCCGAAATCGCCACGCGGATCAGCGCTTACGAGATGGCGTTCCGCATGCAATCCCGAGCGCCCGAGCTGATCGATTTTTCGCAAGAGACCAAGGCCACGCTCGACGCCTACGGGGCGAAGCCGGGTGACCCGAAGGCGGCGTTCGCCAACAATTGTTTGCTCGCCCGCCGGCTGGCCCAGCGCGGCGTGCGGTTCATTCAGGTCTATCACGCTGGCTGGGATCACCACAGCAACGTCGAAGGCGGTGTCCGCGGCCAATGTGCACAAACCGATCAGGCCTGCGCGGCGCTGGTCAACGATTTGAAACAACAGGGAATGCTTGACGATACGTTGATCGTCTGGGGCGGAGAGTTCGGCCGCACGCCGATGGTGGAAGCCAGCGCGGCGCTCGGCCGTACCAAGGGCCGCGACCATCACCCTCAGGCGTTCAGCGTATGGCTGGCGGGCGGCGGGGTTCGGCCTGGGATATCGCTGGGCAAGACGGACGAGTTGGGCTTCCACGTCGTTGATAACCCAGTCCACGTTCACGACCTGCAAGCGACAATCTTACACTGCCTCGGTCTCGACCATCGCCGGCTGACGTTCCGCCACCGCGGCTTGAATTTCCGCCTAACCGGCGTGGAAGAACACCAAGTAGTGAAGAAGCTGCTGGCGTAGTGCGGGAGCTCGAAACCGCCGATTACGCAAATCAAGTTGGACTTTCGCGCGGGCTTTTGCGATAATCAATTCCCTCATCTCCTCAGGCGATTTTCTTTCGCCACGAACTGGAACAGACAATTTGAACGAGGTGCTGCCATGACGCGAACACGTCGAGGGTTTACGTTGGTGGAATTGCTGGTGGTGATTACGATCATCGGCATGTTGATGGCCCTGTTGCTGCCCGCGGTCGCCGCCGCGATTGAAGCTGCCCGCAGGGCGCAATGCACCAACAACATTCGGCAAGTCGCGACGGCGACAGCCATCTATAAGAATGGGAAGGGGCACTACCCAGGTTTCGTGAATTCGCTGGGAACGCGGACGTTGCCGTGGACCGTCGCGATCGCGCCCGAGCTTGGCAGAGGGGACCTGTACGATGTCTGGGTCGATCCGTCGGTTGCCGATGTGGATCTTCCGCGCCCGGTGATCGATGTTTACCAGTGCCCATCCGATCCCCCGGCCGACCGCAACGACCCGCAGCTTTCGTTCGTGGCCAACGTCGGCGCATCGTCAGCCGTGGCCGAGTCGCCGGCTAATGGTATCTTTTTGGACGCAACCGCCGGTTCGGCTCGCCCCGACAGCATTCCGGATAACGAGTCCAATACGGTCTTGTTCAGCGAGAACATTCAGGCAACCCAATGGCCCGACACCGGCCGAACGGGAATCGGCTTCATGTGGCACCCGACCACGTCGCCGCTGCCGGAACATTTGATCAACGGCCAGCGCAGCTTGCCGCTTTCGGAAGACACCGCGCGCCCGTCGAGCTATCACCGGGGCGGCGTCCACTTCGCATTTTGCGATACGCACGTGGCCTACGTCGATCAAGCGATCGACTACAAGGTCACCATGCAACTGATGACGCCCGATGGAAGAAACAGCGACATGCCGGCGGCGTGGAAGAACTACGTTCTTAGCGACGGGGACTATTAGCGCCGCGTGCGTTTCGGTTTGTAGATTTCGGTCGCAGTGCCGAAGAAGACCTCACCGGCGTTCATTAGGGTTTCGCTGAGCGTGGGGTGCGCGTGAATCGTGTCGGTGATGTCGCGGACTTCGCAGCCCATCTCAATCGCCAGGGCGGCTTCGGCGATCAGTTCGCCTGCCCCGGGACCGACGAGACCGCAACCGAGCACGCGCGAAGTTTCCGGCTCGACGATCCACTTCGTCAAACCTTCGGTTCGCCCCAACGCCTGCGCCCGGCCGCTGGCGGCCCAGGGGTAAAGGGCAACGTCGTGCTCGATCCCTTCGGCCTTGGCTTCTTCTTGGGTGAGGCCGGCCCAGGCAATTTCGGGGTCGGTAAAGACGACCGCCGGAATGGCGCGGGGTGAAAATTCCGCAGGCTTGCCGAGCAACGCTTCGACCGCGACGCGGCCTTCGTGCGTGGCTTTGTGAGCCAGCATCGGTTCGCCGG
>CALBTA010000649.1 GCA_937967755.1 uncultured Planctomycetaceae bacterium
CGTGAATCATCGGAATGACCGAGACACGCACATCGACCTCGCGGCCGCGAACCTTCAGCTTGATCCGGCCATCTTGCGGCAACCGCTTCTCGGCAATGTTCAACCGGGCCATGATCTTCAAGCGGCTGATGATGGCGGCGCGGAAGTGGTTGATCTCCGGCGGAACGGCTTGGGGATGAAGCATGCCGTCGATGCGGTAGCGAATCACCAGCGAATGCTCGCCCGCTTCCATGTGAACATCGCTGGCCCGCGTTTCGATCGCCTCGAGCAGCACCTCGTTCACCAGGCGAACGACCGATGCCTCTTGGGCCATTTCCGAAAGTTCGCTGCCGTCGGTTTCGATCTCGTCCAGCAGTTCGATCTCGCCGTCGGATTCTTTTTGTGCGACGCGGTCTCCAACCGTTTCACTGGCGACCCCGAGGTGAGCTTTGATCAGCCGCGAAATATCATCCCGGCCCGCTAATACGGGAATCACCGACAGCCCCGTTGCCGCGCTGACTTCGTCCAGCGGGTAGAGGTCAAACGGGTCGTTCGTTGCGACCACCAGGCTGCCGTTGTCCCGGCGGACGGGGAACAGCGACTGGCGGTGGATCAGGCGGCGCGGAAATTTGTCGAGCAGCGACAGGTCGATCTCGGCTTCTTGCAGATCGATAAAGTCCAGCCCAACCTCATCGCCCAAAGCCCGCAGCGCCTCGTCTTCCGCCACAAAGCCCAACTTAACGGCCTGGGCGACAATCGACTCACCTTCTTCCTGCGCGCGGCGGGTATCACTCAACTGCCGTGCGTCGAGCAGCCCGCGTTTGATGAGTATTTCTCCGGCTTCCATGACTTGTGACTACCTGAGAGACGCTGCAATGGGGATACGGGGCGGGCAGTAAAGGCGCAGAAAGAGCGCACAACTCTATTCTACCAGCAATACCCTAGCGGTATGAGAATTGTTTCTTCGATTGGGTAATACGGATTGCCGATCCGTTCTACCCAACAGAACGCAAGCCGCGCTTGGGAATGCGCGGCTTGCGAACGTCAAACTTTTCTACGCTAAGGGTTCTGGCTTAGGTCTCGCGGCGTTCGCGCCGGTCTTCGCGGTCACCGCCGCCTCGATTTCCGCGGTCACCGCCGCCACGGCCTTGGAAGCCCTGGAACCCGCGTTGCTGGAATTCAAACGGCTCGCCCATCAGTTCGTCGTACTTCTTCCGTTGGGCCGGCGTGAGCACGCTGAGGATATCGTCCTTGGCTTCTTCGCGAGCCTTGGCGATTTTCTCTTCGAGTTCTTCGCGAACTTCATCGGCCTTCTTTTGCATTTCTTCCAACTGTTCTTCGGAAATGTCGAGAGCATCCACCACAGCGTCACTGGTCAACGCCCCCGTAGTTCCACGGCGGCGGTTCTGCGATTGGAAGTGAATTTGCGCCAGCCGATCACGCTGTTGTGGCAACAAAATCTCATCGACTTCTTCCTTCAGCGACTCTTGCACTTCGGCCATCTTTTCACGCATTTCCGCGAACCGCTCACGGCGCTCTTCTTCATTCAAGTCACGAAGACCGGAGAACATGTCGCGCATGTCATCACGGGCTTTCTCGCCCAGCGCCCTCAGCTTTTCTTGCTGCTCAGGAACCAGTTCCAATTCCTTGACAACATCCTGATTCATCAACAACATCAGCGACGAATCGAACCCGCCGAATCCGCCACGGCCCGGTTGGGCAAAAGCGGTCGAACCAATCGCAACCGTCAGGGCAACAGCAAACAAACCAATCCAAGTTAGCTTCATCTCTGGGATCTCCGGGAAGAGGATAGTAGCTGAATTTGCAAAAATTCAGCAGTTCTTGGGAACTGACCTCGAGTCTTTCGGAATTTTTGCAAATTCCGATACCGGGCAGCGCAAACCGCCCGTTTATTTTAACGCCAATCCGGGGTGATAGTTTCGGTGGCGAACGAATTTTATAGAACAATTTCCGGCGGGCTTTCCTCTTCGGCGATTGCCTGCTGTCCTCCAACCGGTTCAAAAGACAAATCCCCTGTAGGAGACGCGGTTTCTTCCACGTATTCGGGCACCAACGGAGCCGGCTGAACAGGAATCGGCCGGTTCGTCGTGCGGTGCGTCGCCAGGGCCAGGTCGGGATAAATATCAGTCGCCAGCAGCCACTCGTCCCAGTCCATTCGCAGCACACGAGAGGTCGGACCCAAGCGTCCATCGGCACACCAGCGGTCCAATCCCGCTTTGCCAGTCGGGCCAAGCTCGGCCCCTTTTTCGAGTTTAACCAACCACTGGTCCCATACCGGTTCGACAGCCCATTGGTCCGTGGGCGTCTTCATTTCCACAGGCGGCAAAACGACAGGCGGTTTGACCAGCGGCGTTACCGATGCCGGTGCCCGAAGTTGCGGCAGTACGCCCTGGCGCCCTCCGTGCAACCACTTCAAAACTGCCCGAGCGTCCGCATGGTTTGGCGAAATCTCAATCGCCTTCCGCAGGCAACCTTCGGCTTGGGCGTCTTCTGCCAATTGCAACAAGGCCAGTGCCCGTCCGTAATACGCTTGCGAAAGGTTCGTCTCCGGTGATTGAAGTTCGATGACCAAATCGTAATCACGAACTGCCCGTTGATATTGCCCCATCGAATAAAACACCCGGGCCCGGCATTCGAACGCCAATGCGAACCGCAGGTCGTACTTGATTCGCGCGGCTGCCTTGGTCAGTTCGATGGCAGCGCGCTGGTGCTTTCCCGCCTTGGCGACCGCCAACCCACGGCTGCAATACGCGGCGATCAATTCTTCATCCAACCGAATTGCCGATTCAAAATCATGAATCGCCTGCGGGATTTTGCCGATCGATACCAGGGCTTCCCCGCGCCGGTGATAGGCCATCGCGTGTTGGTCGTCACGACGAATCGCGGCACTGAAATCGCGCACAGCTGCATGATAGTGTCGATTCATGCTATGCAGGTAGCCGCGCCCAAAAAACGCTCGCGAATCTTGATCGTTGATCGCAATCGACTTCGTGAAATCTGCCTCGGCTTTCGCGTGTTCGCCCAGCGCGGCGAATACTTCCGCCCGATCGCGCCAACAGCGCGCATCACCGTCGTCGATTTCGATAGCTCGGTTCAAATCGGTCATCGCTGCGGAAAGGTCGCCTAACCGTGCCAGGCAAACGCCTCGGTGATGAAAACAGACGGCACGTTCGTCACCCAATTCAATAGCCCGGGTAAAGTCATACTTGGCCCGCTCGAACTTACCGGCCCTCCAGAGAATCTTCCCTCGCCGGACGTAAGTTTCGCGCTGCTCCGGGGCGAGTTGAATCGCCATGTTGTAATCGGCGAGCGCTTCGTTGCCGGCGTTCAAAAATTCGTGGGCGATCGCCCGGTCGCAAAATAGCCCAGAATTTTCGGGGTCGCCAGCAATCTCTTGAGACAGTTGGGGAACTGCATTCTCGGCGGCCGCTTGCCCGATCGGTTGGTACTCTTCCAGCCGCGCCGGTTGCAATTCCATCGCCCGGTTGACGCTGTCTATCGCCTCGCGGTAACGCCCCAATTCAGCCAGCGCTGATGCCCGCCAGGCGTGGGAGTCGGCGTCGTAAGGGTTGCGGGCGATGACTTCGCCGAAGTCGTCCGCGGCCGCGTCGAATATTTTCGCGCCCACCTGCGCGATGCCTCGGCGGTGGAAAACAGAAGCGGAATTCTCGTGCGCGGGGTCAATTTGCAGGCACTTGGTGAAGTCGGCAATCGCCTCTTCTTGCTGCTGCAAGCCAAGGTAGACATCGCCGCGGCTTTCATACGCTTCGAAGTATCGCGAGTCGAGGCGGATCGCCTTGGTGAACTCGCGGATGGCTGAATCGTAGTCTCCGTCGTGGGCCAAAGCCAAACCACGCCCACGGTACGCCGACGCCTGCACCGCATTGACTGCCAGTACTGCGTCGAAATCTTTCATCGCCTCTTCCGCGACGCCGTATTCGATGTACGCCCCGCCACGGGCTTCGAGCAATTCGATGTCGTCGGGGTTCAATGCAATCGCGGTGGATAGATCGTTGACCGCCTCGGCCAAGTTGCCCATCTCGCCTTGCAACTTCGCGCGTTCCAGCAGTGCATTGCGGTAGCCGGCATCCAGCGAAATGGCTTTGGAAAAATCGGCCATCGCGGCTTCACGCGCGCCGCGGCTTCGCTGCGCCAGTCCGCGTTCGTAATAGGCGACCGCGTAGTGCGGATCGCGCTTAATCACCTTGGCGAAGTCGGCCACGGCTTTGTCGAAATAGCCCAGTCGCCGCAATGCTCTCGCCCTGGTGAAGTAAACGCCGCTGGTCTTTTCGTCGCACTTCACCGCCCGAACGCAGTCGGCCACCGCTTTTTCGTATTGTTCTAAGTCGAACAGGCATTCTGCTCGCCGGTGGTAAGTGGGGCCATGCTTCGGTTCCATCTGCAACGCCTGAGAGAAATCGCGCACCGCTTTGCCGAAATCGCCCCGGTACATGTAGGCCGTACCCCGCCCGCGCAGATCATCCGCTATCGCTTGGCCCGTGCGGATGGTGGTGGTGAAATCGCCGATTGCCTCATCCAGATGCGCCCCTAATACTTCGCGGTACTCCACTTCATTCTCGGGCGAGAGGCTGATCGCTTCGACGTAATCTTCAATCGCCTCGCTCCACATCCGCCGACCTGCAAAAGCCGACCCCCGCCAGGCGTACGCTTCGCCGTCGGCTGGGTTATTTTCGATCGCCAGATTGCAGTCCTCGGTCGCTCGGTCGAAGTCGCTTTTACAAAGATGGGCGTATCCACGGGCAGCGTAGCATTGGGCCACGTGTTCATCGGGCGCTTCGACCAGCGCCTGGCTCAATTCCACAATCGCCTCGGCGAAAGCTCCTTCGCCAACTTGGGTTAGACCCGTGTGGAGGTGTTGTTGCCACTTCTCGTTCATCCGGCGGACACTGTGGAGTCGAGTGTTCGAAATACCGGGGGCGTGATTGCCGTAGTTCGCTCGGCGAACAGTTTGCCTTTCGCGGAGCGAAACACGACTATCTGCCAATTCATAGCGTAATTGTAGCGGAACGGCCGCGAAAGATGTCCTGTTCGTCGGTCCCAACGGGTCGTGTTATAATTTACGCTCCACACCCCCAGTTCGCGTCATCCAATGAATCGCCGCAACCCTCAATTCGCCTTCACATTACTGGAAGTTATTCTAGCGCTGGCGTTGTCGGTTTTCGTCTTGGCGGCAATTGCTTGGGCGATTCAGTTGCATCTGACGGCACTGGACACCCGCCGTGGGGATGTGGAAGAATCGCAGCTCGCCCGCGCGGTGTTGAAGATGATCGCGGACGATCTGCACAGCGTGCTCGCCTATAACACGGTTGATTTCAGTGAAGCGGCCCAGATGGCCGCGCTCGATATCCCGGGGCTGGCTGGGGGCGATGTTGAAGCCGGGGATGAAAATTTCGAACTGCCGCCCGAAGACGAAGGGGCCGATGGTTCCGGTGATGAGGAAGCCCAGGACCTGTCGGCCGACCTCACCCCGGGAACGGTACCCGGCATCTTCGGCAATCAGTTCCAAATTCAGATGGACATCAGCCGGTTGCCCCGCCTGGAAGACTTCGACCCCGCCCTGCAGGCAGCCGCTGGGGGCTTGCGGGATTTGCCCAGCGATGCGAAATCGGTCGCGTACTATTTGCAACCCGATATCGAACTTCCCGAAGAGGAAAATCAAGCGCTGTTCACCGACAGCGAAATACCTGTCGGCTCGTCGGCTTCGCCTGGCCAGGGTTGGGGTCGCGGGCTAGTGCGGCGTTCGCTCGATCGCGCGGCAACGCAATGGGCCTTGGGCAACGGTGACTTGTCTCGCCTGGATGCGACAGGCGAAGTGGTCGCGCTGGAGATCGTCGCACTTGAGTTCCGTTATTTCGATGGCGAGCAATGGCTGCAGGCATGGGATACCACGGAACTGGGCGGGCTGCCCATGGCGGTGGAAGTCGCCATCGGCATCGAAGCCGACGACGGTCGTGAGAACGGCCAACCAGTCGATCGCCAAACGAACGATACATTGAGCGAATCGGCATCGACGCGCGACGTGCGGATTTACCATCAGGTCATTCGGATTCCCGCGGCCCAGCCGATTCTTGAAAACGCGGAGGTGGAAACGGATGCCGAATAATTCCCGCAAAGTAGATCGGCGGTCCCCGTTTGTCGTCTTTCGCTCCGCGAAAGACATCTTTTCGCGGAGCGAAAAGCGACTATCAGGTCGCCGTGGAGTGGTGCTACTCATCGTCCTGTTAGTCGTCGCGATGTTGGCTTTGGGTGCTTACACGTTCTCGGATTTGATGCTGACCGAACAGGATGCGGTGGACCTCCACGGAGACCATCTTCAAGCAAGAGCCTTGACCGAATCGGGAATTGACGCCGCCCGCATCTTCCTGATGGAATCGGTCGATGTGCAATATGAACGGGGCGGCGTCTATGACAACCCTGCCTATTTTCGCGGCCGTCTGGTGATCGATAGTGAAGACGAGCGGCAGCGGGGCCGTTTCGCGCTGCTGGCCCCGCTGGTCGATGAAGGTGAACTTGGCGGCATTCGCTATGGGCTGGAAAACGAATCGACCCGGCTGAACATCAACGCATTGCTGCTGGCCGAAGTACAGCAGGAGAATGGCGGGCGGCAACTGCTGTTAGGCCTGCCCGGCATGACGGAAGAAACGGCCGATGCGATTTTGGACTGGCTGGATGACGACGACGAAGTTCGCGAATTCGGTGCGGAGCTAGATTACTACAGCGGCGTTGACCCGCCTTATGCCCCGCGCAACGGCCCGCCGGAAACTGTCGAAGAATTGCTGTTGGTCCGCGGAGTGACGCCTGACTTGCTGTTCGGGCGAGACATCAATCGTAACGGAATGATCGACAGCCACGAACAAAGCGCACCGGTGGTTGTGAAAACCGACGTCCCAGGGGCGATGGACCGCGGCTGGTCCGCTTACCTGACGCTGCACAGCCAAGAGCGAAACGCCTCGCCTTCGGGCCAGCCCCGCATCTATTTGAACCAGGACGACATGGGCCAACTTCATGCCGAGCTTTCATCGGTCTTCCCGCGCGAGTGGGCGAACTACATTGTCGCGTACCGCCAGAATGGTCCATATTCGGGCAACACAACCGAAACGGCCAAGGCCGATAGCGGAGACATCGACTTCAGCGACGAAGGCCGGTTCACGTTAACACAAGTGCTCGACCTGGTCGGCTCGCGGACGCGTGTCCGCTTCCAAGGTGACCAGCAGGCAACCGTGCTGGAATGCCCGTTCCCAGAAGAGTTGATCGCGATGGGCTTCTACATGCCGATGCTGATGGACAACGCCACGGTCAACTCGTCACCGACCATCCCGGGCCGGATCAATATCAACCAGGCTCCGCGCGTCGTGCTGCAAGGCATCCCAGGGTTGGATGAAGAGATGATCAACCAGATCATCAGCTTGCGAACGCCGGAGGTCGAACTGGAACGACCCAACCGGCGGCATGAAACTTGGCTGCTGATCGAAGCGGTCGTCACGCTGGACGAAATGCGGGGCCTAATGCCGTTCATCACTGGCGGGGGCGATGTCTACAGGACGCAAACGGTCGGGTATTTCGACGGCGGCGGGGCTTCCGCCCGGGCGGAAGTAATAATTGATGCTACATCGCCGCTGCCTGCCGTGGTATCGTGGAGAGATATCAGCCACCTCGGCCGCGGCTACGCGTTGGAGACCTTGGGTGTGGAGTTGATAGAGGAACAGGAAGAACAATAGTTATCTGATTGAACAGGAGAGAACGGAGATAACGGAGGATTGATCGATTGATGTCGCGACGAGTTGAGTTTCGGCATACTCGTGAGAGTTAGGGAGACATACCCTATGGCTGAATCCACAAGCCTCACGACCTCTACTACATCAGTCCTCTCCATTTTTTCTATGCCCTCCTGTTCGAAGTTAAAAAGCTTGAATTGAAATGCCGCAGTTATTAGCCCTCGAATGGGATCAATTCGAAGCTCGCATTGTCGTTGCGCAGCAGCGCGGGGAAGATGTGCGTATCGATCATGCGTTCAGCGTCGAGCTAACGCCGCGCGACCCTGGGCAGACGTTCGCCGATGTGGATGTTGGCCAGCGTTTGGAGTCGGCCCTCTCCGCACGGCGAATCGGCAAGGCGGAAACGTTAGTGGCTGTCGGGCGTTCCAGCATCGAACTGCGCCGCCTCTCGCTGCCGCCGGCTCCTGAGGACGAATGGCCGGAACTCGTTCGCTTTCAGGCGCTGCCGCAGTTCACGAACTTAGGTGAAGATTGGCCGCTGGACTACTTTCCGCTCGAAGGGGAAGCGGGCGAAGGGACGAGCGTGCTGGCCGCGACGATCTCGCCGCAACTCGTGCGGCAAATTACCGAGACTTGCAGCGCCGCCGGTTTGTCGCCTGCGCGGCTGGTGTTGCGTCCATGCGCGGCGGCGTCGCTGTTGATCGAACGGGGCCGTTCGCTCACACACCGCATTCGCCTGTTCGTCGATTTGCTTTCGGACGAAGCCGACCTGACCGTGCTGGTCGATCGACATGTCGTGCTGATGCGCACCGTGCGGTTGCCAGCGGCCAATCAGTCCGGAGGCGACCGGGCCGGTCAAGCTCAAGCCCTCATCGGAGAGATTCGGCGAACGATCGCATCGGCCCAAAACCAACTCGGCGGCGACCGCGTCGAGCAGATCGTTCTTTGCGGCAACGATTCGGAACATCACGAACTGGCGGCGACCCTTGCTGACCGCTTGAACCTGGACGTTGAGCACTTCGACCCGTTCTCATCGCTGCAGCGCAGCAGCGAGTTGAGAAACAACCCGCCGCAAGCCCCGGAACGTTTCGCGCCGCTGTTGGGCATGGTGGTTGATGAAGCCGCCTCGCGCCGGCACGCGATCGATTTTCTCAACCCGCGCAAGAAAGCCCCGCCCAAAAGCAAAAGCCGTACCTATGCCATCGCAGGCAGCCTGGCGGCACTGGTGTTGCTCGCAGTGGTTGCCATGTGCTGGATGGAACTGGCCGGCTTGCGTAGCCGCAACGCTGTGTTGAGCGAAACTTCCAACCAACTCGACGCGGAAGTTGAGGACGCAGAGGCAATGATCGAGCGGGTCGATACCATCGAAAGTTGGGACCAGTCTCAAATCAATTGGCTAAACGAACTTGAATCGATTTCCGCTCCGCAGCGTTTTCCGCCTGCCGAAGACGTGCGTTTGATCAACCTCAAAGCGTCGCCTCGGCCCGGCGGCGGCGGGCAAATGTCTTTGGTGGGATTGGCCCGAGGTTCGGATGTTGTGCCCGTGCTGGAAAGCATGCTGCGTGACGAGCGGCACGCCGTTTCATCGGGGCCCAGCCGCGATAGCGAGAAAGACCCCCGCTACCCGTACCGCTTCCAGGAAACGGTGCGGATTGACCCGCTTGCTGAAGCTCCTTCACCTGATGAGCAAGCCGCAGGAGGGTCGAGATGAGTCAACGCGAAAAATATCTGGCCATCGCTGTCGGCGGATTGCTAGTCGCTATGTTAGGTTTCTTTGCCTACTCTAGCTGGTCGAAAAAAATCACCGAGGCCAAGACTGAACAATTGAACTTGGAAACCGCCATCGGCGACAAGGAAGCCCGCGTCGCCGCCGGGCTACAAGCATTTCAGAAGTTGCAGGAATTTCGTCGCCGAAGCTTGCCCGCGGATGCTGAAGTCGCCCGCAGCCAATACAAAGCCTGGCTGTTGGACCTGGCTGAGAAGCAGGTGAAACTGGACGACCCGCAGGTTTCCTCGGGTTCGATTGGCCGCAAGGGGGATGCGTACCAGCGCGTGACGCTGGGCGTCAGCGGAGAGGGAACGCTGGAGCAATTGACCGACCTGCTCTACCGAATTTACACAACAGACTTCGTTCACCATGTTCGGTCGCTGGACGTGCAGCCGATTGAAGATAGTCGGAAACTGAAAATCCAATTGAGCCTGGATGCGCTGGTAGTCAACGGTACAGAGGCCAGCGATTCGCTCAAACCGCAACCGTCCGCCTTGGCCGAGCAAAAGTCGTTGGAATATTTCTTGGCAACGATCTTGGAGCGCAACCTGTTCGCATCCGCCAACCGCCCGCCCGAGATTGTTGGCGGTTCAACTCAACGCGTGACGGTGGGCGAAACCATGTCGGTTTCGCTCAAGGCAGAAGACGAAGACGAATTGGACGAGGTCACATTTGAATTGGGCGAAGGCAGCGCCGAAGGCGCAACCGTTGATAGCAGCGGGCGTGTTCGTTTCCGCACGGGGGAAGTCGGCACCTATGAAATTATCGTGGTTGCCAGCGATGATGGCGTGCCGTCGAAGTCTTCGCGAAAGACGATCACCGTCGTCGTATCCGAACGCCCCAAAGTGGTCGTCACGCCCGACCCACCTGCACCCAAACCCAAGCCCTACTTCGAAGATGCCGAGTTCGCTTTCGTCACAGCCATCTTGGAAGTGAACGGCCAAAAGCAACTTTGGTTGAACATTCGAACCTCCGGCGAAACCTTGAAGTTGGGCGAAGGGGACGAGTTCGAGGTAAAACGCCTGAAGGGAATCGTCAGCCGGATTGGGCAAAAGGACATCGACGTCACCGCCGCCGGAGAGAGCCGCCGGTTCGAACTGGGCGAAAACCTTGCTCACGGCGAAGTGCTACCAGCGCCAGCGGATGGCGACCCATCTGAGCCAGCGGGCAGCGAGTAACCGGTTTGCCTACAGCCGGATGAGAAACTCTACCGATGATGCCTATTGCGAGGATTGTGCGCATTGCGCGTGCGCGCACTCTCGTAACGGGGGCTACTAGCCACCGTGCCATTAACCCAAAGAGCAAGCGAGGAACGCAGTTGCTGTGAGGGATCACAAGCTTCGCATCCCCGCCACGAAGAGGCGACATCCAGTGGCACCCAGCATGATAAACATCGAAACACACTCCCTGGTCAAATTGACGGCGGCGTGCTTTGCCTGTGTTGTGCTCACGATAGTGCCCAGCGCTGTGGCACAACAGCCCGATCTCAACCCTCAACACAACCCGCTGCGCCAGAATGAATTGCAAGTTCAACGTCAAAATGTCGTAGGCGATGCGGTCGCATGTTCCTACGCTTTGCGGTACGCGCCGCCGGAACAGGTTGTCGAACACTTGCGGACAGTGCTGGCGTCGCTGCGCGGGGGGCAAGATGCGGCGACCGTCTCGGCGGATGCACAGACGGGTAATGTGATTGTGCAAGGCGGCGAAGAGGCCCACCGCCTTGCGGAGCAACTGATCAATCGTGTTGACCGCCCAGAAAATGCCGGACAGCGCGTCGCCGCGGGCGGAGAAGCGGTCGTCGAAGGCTACGCCGTCGCAGGCGGTTCTTTGCATACAACGTTGCAGGCATTGCGGACAAGCTTTCCACCCTCGACGGGCGCAAAGTTTGCCGCCAGCCCGCGTGACGGAAAAATCATCGCGCTGGCGGATGCGCAAACGCAAGTTCGCATTGCACAGCGCGTCGCCCAATTGCAAGGGGCGGCTCCGGCAGCTACCGGTCTGGCGCGGCCAGCGGCTCAAAAAGTTGTTCAACAACGATACCGTTTGCAAAACGTCGATACTGACGGCCTGCTCGGTGGCATGGTGAAACTTTGGGGCCGCCGGTTGCCGGTCAGCCGCAGCGAAGATGGCAGCGTCGACACGCTTTCGTTCCCCGCTCCTGGTGGTAAGCCGCTGACGCTGAAGATCAACAACCGGGAAAGCGCCGTCGACATCAACGGGCCGGCCCAAGCGGTCGAAGCGTGGCTGAAAGTCGTTGTGGCAATTGACTCGCCGACCGACAACCCGGCAAATAACACGGCGATCATGCCCTTGCGGTATGCGGAGCGCGAGAAAGTTCAAATCGCCATGGCAGGATTCCGCGGAGCACAGCGCGATCCCTGGGCCGGCGATCTGGTCAATCAGATATTTCAGCCTGTCGTGCAAGATGACGGCGACCCGCCCGTCGCCCCCGGGCCTGACGACCCTGATCCCGACGCCGCCGATCCTGTTGACCCCGATGCCTTGGCGGAAGACCCGGAAGACCTCGACCGCGGCGTCATTGGCCCGGTGCAGATTGAGTTTCTCGATGGGCTGGACGTGATTGTGATTCGCGGAAACAAGCGTGACGTCGCGCGGGTGACAAGGATTATTGAGGATATCGAACGTCTCAGCGCGCAGACGCAGCCAACCGTCGAAGTCTACCGGCTGGAATACGCCGACAACGAAGCGGCGGTGACGATCGTCGTTGACATCTTCAACGAGTACTTCGCGCCGCGACATGGCCGGGTCACGATCACGCCGTTGGTCAAGCCGAACGCCGTGTTGCTGGTCGGACGCCCCGAAGCGGTCGCGGTGGCGAAGGATTTGATCGTGAAGGTTGA
>CALBTA010000650.1 GCA_937967755.1 uncultured Planctomycetaceae bacterium
CGTACCCGTTCGGCGGTGTGGTGCGTTTCGCCGGGAATTTGCTCGCTGCGCGGCAGGATCGCTTCCACGTTGCCCAGCGCCACGGTGGCCGCGCCCCCTTCGTTGCGCTGAATGACACCGCTGATCATCTGCCCGAGCATCTCGTCGTACTCGTCGTACAACGCGTCGCGTTCGGCTTCGCGAATTTTTTGAATGATCACCTGCTTGGCCGTTTGGGCACCGATGCGGCCGATGGTTTCGTCAAGATCCTCGCGGGTTTCGCCGTCGACCGTGCCGGAAATCGCCCCGTTCTCGCGGTCGATGTCGATCACGACGTCCGACTCTTCGCCGTAATATTTGCGCAGCGCCGTTGCGTAGGCGGCTTCAATCGCCTGAAACACGATCTCTTGATCGATGTTCTTATCACGGTGAATCGCGTCGACAATGCGCAAGATTTCGCTGGGATTCATGGTTTATCGTCCGTTGGGTTGTTTCGTCGTAGCGGGCTTGTCGATCAATGCTCCGCTTTCGGCGTCGAAAAAAATGCAATCATCGGGGTCAAAAGTAAACTTCACTTCGGTCTCCCCGGTCCACCGGCGGGGAATTTTGCTTCGCAGTGTGTTCTTGCTTCGCAGTGTGGTTGTGTCCTCTGCGATGTTTTCCACTCGTAAATGCAAAATGGTCGAGTCGCCAAGCGTCTCGACCATCGTGATGTTGGCCAGACTCTCCACGGCACCGGGGCCTTCCGCGGAGAGCGATACGTCAATCTGCTCGGGCCGCAACCCTAAGGTGACGGGTTGTTCGATGGCACGAGTGCCGCCGAACCGGGCGGTTTGCGCGGGCGAAAGTTCGACCCGCAATCCGCCCCCTACGAACCACAACGCTGTGCCCGATCCGTTGCCGGGCTTGGCACTGCGCCGCTCGATTCGCCCGTCGACGAAATTCATCGGCGGGCTGCCGAGCAGTCCGGCCACCTTGCGGTTGGCCGGTCGATCGTAGACTTCACAAGGCGCGCCGACTTGCTGCAACTTCCCATCAAACATCACCGCGATGCGCTCACCCATCGTCATGGCTTCCACCTGATCGTGAGTGACATACACTGATGTGGCTCTCTGCCGGCGCTGAAGTTGCCGGAGTTCCACCCGCAACTGGCCGCGAACGGGCGCGTCCAAACTGGCAAGCGGTTCATCCAGCAGCGTCACCTTCGGCGAGCGAACCATCGCCTGGCCCAATGCCGCGCGTTGGCGCTCTCCGCCGGAAAGCTGCCGCGGCAGGCGATCAAGCAACTGCTCAATCCCTAACGCGGCGGCCGCCTTGTTAATTCTGTCTGTGATTTCTCCGTTGGTTAGGTGTCGGGGAACTGGTTGTTTGTCATCTTTATTATTCGCTGGTGGTTGCGCAAGCCAACCGCCGAGCCAGGCAGTCCGTCTCCGCAACTTCAATCCGAACGCTATGTTTTCCCGCACGGTCAAGTGCGGTTGCAACGCATCCTCCTGAAATACCATCGCCACCTGCCGGTGACGGGGTGCGACTCCGCTTACTTCAACCCCGTCGAATCTAATGTTGCCGGTCGTGGGCTTTTCCAAGCCGGCGATCAGCCGCAACAACGTTGTCTTGCCGCATCCGCTCGGCCCGATCAGTACCAGCAGTTCGCCGTCACGAACCTCCAAATCGACTTCCGATACCGCACGCACTGGCCCAGCGCGAACATCGCCGGCATAAACCTTACTGACCCCTTCAAGTAAGACACGGGTCATCGTGTAGGTTCATCCGGCAATGCGAACACACGTCGATTGCTGCGACTCCACCGAAACTAA
The DNA here is from genome assembly GCA_937967755.1 of uncultured Planctomycetaceae bacterium. Lineage (GTDB taxonomy): Bacteria > Planctomycetota > Planctomycetia > Pirellulales > Pirellulaceae > CALBTA01. The sequence goes on from CALBTA010000650.1 coordinate 1,797, forward strand.
TGCCGCAACACTTATCTCAATCTACTTTTGGCCTTTTGCTTCACACTTTCGCAATCCTGTGAAGATATCGCTGCTGGCAAACTATGTCAACCTAGGCAGTTTTGACCCGGCCATAGCCCCGCGAATTTGCAGATACGAGAACGGCCCAAGCGGCATCATGAGTTGCTCCACAGTCGATTGGCAGTGAAGCTACCTCATCGCTGGAGTGGTTGACACCCTCGCGGCTACTCTTGCGGTAAATTTCAACACGCGCTGCGCATCGATGCCCAGTGCCAACTGCTATTCCAGAACAGGGTCGGGGTACTTCAGGTCCGAAGGGGGCGGTCGCTGCGACGGCACGTACCCCTCGACCAGGCCGCGAAACCGGGGTACTTTTTCCAGTTCTGGCAAGCTGCGGAACGACTCCACGGCGGACTGAGGCGCGTCCAGCATGATCGATCGATGCAAGTGTCCAATCGCGTCGTGAAATTCAAGTGGCGGCTTGAACGATCGCGCGTATTCGTAGTGCACATGCGCTGCCGCCATTGCCACAGTCCAACTGCCAGGGTTAAGGTCCGACGCGCGATCGATGTGAGTGATCGCCCGGTGTGGAACGGGGTTTCCCGCGGTCGTCGCCATGCGCGTTTCGGCAAGAGCGACCCCGTAGTGCATTCGCCACGAATTGGGGTCGAGCACCTCGATTGCCTTGAACGCGTCGATGGCAGCGATGTAATCGTTGTTCGCCAAATAGCACCTTCCCAAACACGCGTGTAGCCCCGGCGTATCCAGGCCCATACTTTTCGCCTTCTCAAAATGGACAATCGCTTCCGGCCTACGGACTTGCAGAGCCAGGCACTGAGCGATGCGGGCGTGGTCTTCCTTTTGGGGATCGATAGTGAGCGATTTGGTATAGTCCTCGATGGCTCCGTTTAGATCACCCTTCTGCTGCCGCGCACGGCCGCGAGCGTGCCAATACTCATCTTCTTTCGGGTTGATCTCGATGGCTTTTGAAAAAGCCGTGATCGCCAGCTCGCTCTCACCTAGCTCTAGGTGTTTTGCGCCATCATCAAAGTGGCGAACGTCGCGCGGATCGCTCGTCGCCACGGCATGAGCTCCGCCTAGGAGAATACCTAAGACTACGGCTGCCAAGAGCGCGAGAGTCGCGGCGCGCTTTCTGCACAGCCGATGGATGCGTGATCCCGCGGAAAGAGACTGCTGGTATCGGCTGGCCGTTTCCGCCATTGATGTGGGGCGTCGCTCCGGGTCGGTGACGAGGCACTTAGTTATGCGCTTTTCCGTTCGCCCGTCAAGGTATCTACATTTCGCCCGTAAATTCGGATGTTTGACTCTCTGCAATTCCCGCAGTTGTCGAGCCGCTGACTGAGTGGATCTGTCTTCCGGCTCCACTTCGAACGGCAAACTCCCCGCCAACAATTGATAGGTAACTGCTCCCAGGGAGTAGACGTCTGTTCGACAGGTTACGCTGGCCCCACTCTGCTGCTTCTTGAAACAAAACTCCAACTGCTCCGGGGGCATGTAAGGCAAAGTGCCGCCGTAGGCTTTCTTCGAGCTAACGTCAGCGGACAAGTTGAAATCGAGCAAATAGGGCTTGCCTGATCCGGTGATGAGAATGTTTGACGGCTTTAGATCAAGGTGCAGGATCCCTCGCTCGTGCGTATGGCGCAGGGCCTCTGCAATTTGCCGCATCAGGTACAGCACGCCATCAACATAGGAACACTTGAGGAGAGTTTCAGATTCGTTAGCCTCTTCGATTGTCGGCAGCTCGAACGAAGGGTTGGCTTGCAAGCGAGCCAACGCATCCGCAAATCGGTCAGGTGCCTTTCCTTCCCCATAGGCCGCATCGAGAAAATCGGTTAGCGTCCAAGGGGTGAGGTAGGGCATGCAAATCGCCACAAGCCCGCTCTCGTCATGCTCTTCAACTGAGAGAATAGGGACGATATTGGAATGTTCCAGCGTGCTGAGGATTTGCGCCTCTCGATAACCCGAGTGAGATAGCTTCAGCACAACCAGCCGGTCGCTGAGCGACTTCTGTCTGGCGAGAAATACGCGGCTGGCGACGCCGCTTCCGAGCTGTTGTTGAAGCAAAAAATCTCCAAAAGTCTCGCCTGCTTCTGGCCATTGCTCTGATTCAAGCCAGAAGTCCTCGTCGTTGTGCAGGAAATCGTGTACTTCGATTCGCCGTTGCAGGGAGTGCTTGCAAATCGAAAACCGGTTGCAGAACGCCATCGCGTTGAGGTTTTCTCCTGATGAGGTCCGGCGAAAGTACTCCTCATAGGCCAATTCCATCACGATGGACCGGCTGTTTTTGAGAGTCGGGTTTTCTCTTACGAACTGCGCGGCATCGGGGCAGTCGCTGTCGTCCCACCGCTGCTTCGCGGCTGCCAGAACTTCATCGGCTGAAGCCAAGTTATTCATTCTGTGGACTCGTCTGAAGATTCATCCAATAGTTGTGCTGCCAAAATTCGCCGAATCGTTCGGCGCGCGGTACGCTCGCTAATCTCAAGCTCGCCAGCGATCTCGTCGTACGTGTAGCCCGCGATACGCAAGCGCACAATACGTTGGTTCAGTTCAGTTTCGGCTGCCATCATGGTTTGCCAACGTTCTTTCGCGGTTGCCCATTCACTGGGGCGAGGATCCGGTGCCGTCAATTGTGACTCCGCCACCTCCTGGATCGATACCTCCCGCCCAATGTCGTGCTTCAGTGTATACCGGCGTTTTCGCAGTTCATCGACGATCTTGTTTCGAGCGAGAGCGACAATGAACATCTCGGGCCGGCTTACTTGTTCAAGTCTGTCTCCACCTCGAAATAGAGAAGCCCACACCGACTGCACGAAGTCGTCTGAGTCATAGAGCGCTCTCAACCGGCCATCCAGGTACCTACGGACAACCGCTCGGATGTGTGGGCCGTAGGTCTCCAGCAGTTGCCAGGCGGCGTTGTCGGAGCCTCCCCGCATTTCCTCCAGCAAAGAAGCAAACCGTTTGGAGTCACTGCCAGAGTCAGTTTGAACGCTCATCCAAGTGTAGGAGTAGGCAAGGTGCAGCAGTCAAAACATCATGGATTGGAGTGAAATGTTAGCGGTTCTTGCCGATCTCCTCAACTAAATTTCCGATTCCTCCCACCCTGTGCGGAAGCCCACATCAGTGCCCACGACTATATGGCTATCCAATTGCCCCGCCCCGAAGCTACGAACTTGATCTACGCAAAGCGATCGACGCCGGGAACGCGCAGTGCATTCATGGATGACAGGGGCCCTGGTCCTCAAGAGTGGCAGAGTGAGAATCTCTAAACCCTTCATCACAACAGCCCATCAATCACTCCATGCTTGCCCCTTTCGTTTGGGCGGGGGCGGGGGTTCGATGCCGTGGGATCGCATGACCTGTTGGATGGCCGCGACGGTGGCGAAATCGGGTTTGAAGTTGCCGGGGCGGAAGCCCTGGGCGATCGAGAGCGGGGTGCGGCCTTGCTTCGACTTACGGGCCCAACTGTGGATGTCGGCTCCGCGCTGGTCGAGCAGTTGGATCACTTTGGGCAGCGACTTGTAAGCGGCGGCGTGCATCGCCGTCTGGCCGTTCTTATCGGCCGCATTGATATCGTTCACCTCGAGGCCGAGCACGTACTCAACCGCCGCGTAGTGTTCCTCGTGCGAGGCGGGTCCGTCACCTTCGGGGCGTTCGTCGATGCCGGCCGCCATCATCAGGGCGTTTTGCCCCAATGCATTGGTTGCCTTCGGGTCAGCGCCTAGTTCGATCAGCAACTTCATAAAATCAACGTCCGCAGTGGAAGCCGCACACAGCAGCGGCGTTGTGCCCGCGGTCGATATCCGCAGGCGGCCGCCACCGCCCGACCGCTTGCGAAAATTTACCTCGGCACCACTGTCTACCAACACGCGAACAAACTGGAGGCTGCTCAACGCGCCCGAACCGCGGGGTGCCGGCGTTCCGCTTTCGTTATCTCCCCGTTCCGGCTTGCGAATCCAACTCATCGCGTGCAGCGGTGCGAAGCCGGTCCGGTCATCGTTGGGATCGGCCTCCGCTTCCAACAGAAAGGCCGCCAGTTCAAAGTGACCGTTCTCCATCGCCAGTAGAAGCGGTGATGTATTGTGCACCGGCTTGTTGCGACCGCCGCGGGCTTCGGCCATCGGGCGGTTGACGTCCGCGCCAGCGTCGACCAACCGCCTGGCGACTTCGATCCGCCCGTTACGCACGGCGAACGCAAGCGGCGTGAAGCCGCTCTTCAAAGGTGCGCGGAATTCGGCTCCCGCTTTGATCAGCGCGCCGACCACGTCCGCGTGCCCTTCCGCGGCCGCCCACATCAGAGCGGTCTGGCCGCGATGGTCTTTCGCGTCGAATTCCGCTCCGGCCTGAATTAACGCCTGGACGGCTTCGAGCTTTCCTGTTCGCGACGCGGTCATCAAGACAGTTTCCCCGCCATCGCGCCGCACGTTGGCGTCCGCCCCGGCGCTGAGGAGTTGCTTGACGATCGGCCCGTTGCCGTTGACGCATGCGACCGCCAGCGCTGAAACACCGTAGCGGTTCGCGGCGGTCGCATCTGCCCCGGCTGCAAGAAGCCGCCGCACGGTTTCTGCTTCGTCGTGGTAAGCGGCCCAAATCAGCGCGGTCGTTCCATCCCCTTGGCGGGTGTCGACCGCTGTGCTTTCGTTGAGCAGCGTTTCGACCAGTTCGAAATCGCCACGCTCAGCCGCGTCCGCCAGCGGCGATGCAGATGGTTCCTCCGCCTGGGCGCAGATCGCACCGCCCAAAGCGATGCCAGCCAGCAGGCAAAGCAACATCGGTAGGCGGCGTTTGTTGTCGCTGAACGTCATGTGCCACATCATAGGTCGGCCGGGTCGAACAATTCAGGCGTGGTACCCGTCGAGTCAGCGAAGCGCTGCAGATCGACACCCGCCTTCTGCAACAGGGTCAGGTGGACGTTCGCCAGCGGAGTTACCTTGCCATACTGCACGTGGCGACCCCCTTCGAGCCCCGCCGATTGGCCGCCGGCGACGATCGTCGGCAAGTTGGTGTGATCGTGCACATTCGGGTTGCCCATGCCGCTGCCGAACAGGCACAGCGTGTGGTCGAGCAGCGTGCCGCCCGCTTCGGGAGTCTCATCCAGCTTCTGCAAGAAGTACGCGAACAGCGAAACGTGGAAGCGGTTGATCTTCGCCAGCCGCTGGATTTTATCTGCGTTGTTACCGTGGTGGCTGAGCGGGTGGTGCGAATCGGATACACCGATTTCAGGGTAACTGCGGTTAGAAGTCTCGCGAGCGAGTTGAAAGGTCATCACCCGCGTCACGTCGCCTTGCATCGCCAGCACTTGCAAATCGAACATCAGCCTGGCGTGCTCTTCGTATGAAGCCGGCACGCCCAGCGGCCGTTCGACATCGCGGAGATTTCCTTGGTTGAGGTCCGATTCCGACCGGGCGATGCGGCGTTCGACTTCGCGGATCGAATCCAAGTACTGATCAATCCTCAACCGGTCCGCCGGCCCGACTTCGCGCTTCAAGCTGGCGATCTCGTCAGCCATCGAATCGAGCAAACTGGCCTGGCTTTGCAACGCGGCACGGCGCTGCTCGGCCGTGCCCCCTTCGCCGAACATCATTTCGAATACGATGCGGGGGTGCGCTTCACTAGGTAGCGGCGTGGTCGGCGAAGACCAAGACAAGTTGTTTTGATAGACGCAGGCGTACCCGTTGTCGCACTGGCCCGCCATTTGCGCCAGGTCCATCGACAGTTCCAGCGACGGCAATTTGGTTCCCTGGCCGATATTCTTTGCGGCGATTTGATCAGCGGTGATGCCAAGGTAGTAGTCGGTCGATTCCGTGTGCTTGGCCCGGGCGCAGCTCAAAAAAGCGGAATTCGAGGTGGCGTGCGATCCCGGGTAGGCCTTCGCCAATTCAAGGTTTGACAACACATTCAACTTGTCGCGAACGGGAGCCAGCGGCTGAAGGATGTAAGGCAACTCCTTCAGCGAATCGCCCCGGGGTGTCCAGCGCGAATGGTCGCACCCCATCGGCATGTAAACGTACTGCAAACGCCTGGCCGTTTTCGCGGCCGGGGCGTTGGCCAGCGCGGGTCCGGCGGGCAGCATCGCATCGAGCAGCGGCAACGCCACGGCGGCACCCGCCCCGCGGAGGACGGTACGTCGTGAAATCGACTTCCTGGTGAGAATGTTCATTCGATGCCTCTCATCTGAAACGGAACGCTGCGAACGATGCCCAGCACGAGCGCCGAGCACCGATAGTCGTCTTCGGCCGCCGCTTGCACGATTTTCCGAATTGCGGGGCCGTCGTGCAACTCCAGCCCCCTTCCGAGGGCGAATGTCAGTAGCTTTTCAGTCGCCGTTCTGACGAATAATTGCGGCCGCGAGAGAATCGCCGTTTCCAGCCCCGCGACGCCGACGAATTCGCTACCGCCTGGCAGGCCTCCGGTGGCGTTGACCGGTTGGCCGGCATCGGTTTGCCGCCAGCGGCCGACCGCGTCGAAATTTTCCAGCGCGAACCCGACAGGGTCCATCAGGTTGTGGCAACTGGCACAGGCCTTGTTCTCTCTGTGCTGCTGCAACCGCTGGCGCACCGTAAGCTGCGCCACAGCGATCTTTTGGTCTTCCAACGATGGAACGTCATCCGGCGGTGGCGGAGCGGGTGAGCCGAGAATGTTCTTCAACACCCAATTCCCACGAATGACAGGGGACGTTCGGGTCGCGTACGACGTGACGGTCAGAACACTGCCTTGCCGCAACAGCCCGCCCCGCACGCTGCCCTCGGGCAAATTCACACGGCGGAAGCGGCTGCCGTAGACGTGCGGCACGCCGTAGTGTTTCGCAAGCCGCTCATTCAGGAACGTGTGATCAGCGCGAATCAAATCCAGCACGCTGCTGTCATTCTGGATCAATGCTTCCACGTGCAATTCTGTCTCGCGACGCATCGCGCGGCGGAGGTTTTCGTCAAAGTCGGGATACAACCTGCCGTCTGGGGTGATCGCATCGAGGTTTCGCAAATGCAGCCACTGGCCGGCGAAGTTGGTCGCCAGGTTCGCAGCCTTTTCATCTGCGAGCATTCGCATCACTTGCTGCTGAAGAATTTCCGGCTCGCGAAGTTGGCCGCCGTCAGCCAGGTCGAGTAACTCGTCATCCGGCAACGAACTCCACAGAAAGAACGATAGCCGCGAAGCCAATTCGAATTCCGAAATTGCGTACGGGCCGTCGGCACCTTTGGGCTGGCGTTCGATTTTGAACAGGAAGTGGGGGCTGGTTAGGATGGCGGCAATCGCTGCTTCGATACCCGCGTCGAATCCGTCAGCCTCGTGCCGTTGGCGGAAGAACTTCAGCAGACGCTCGAGGCCGGCCTCGGCGACCGGGCGGCGGTAGGCGCGACGGGCCAGTGGTGCCAGAACTTCGCGAGCGGCGGACTCGGGGTCGGAATCTTCGTCGGGCCGCGCGATGAAAATTCGCCGCCGGCTGGGAGTAGCAGCCAATTGCTTCGTGGCGTCGTCGTTTTCCAGCTTGCCGAATGGCCCGGTGATGGAGACTTCATAGATGGCGGGGTTCAATCGGGGGTGCCGGTGCAGATTGAAGTGTACGTTCAGCGGTTGACGCTTCGTCTCTTCCAGCGAACCGCCTTGCCGCACGAACGTAACGCCCAAATCGTGCGGGCCGGCGGGAACCTGGATGCGGGCGCGAAGTTGCGAATCATCAAAGTCGGCGAGCTTGCCGCTGGCGGGGCGTTTGACGGTCAAACTCGCGGCACGCCGGTCGTCGAGCAAAATCTCCAACTGGTGCGTGCCGTGTAATCCTTCGACTTCGTCGTTGCGGTCGCGGGTAAGCCGGACCTGCACTTCGTACTCACCCGCCTGGCGAAAGTTGTGGGGAAACAATCCGCCGCCGCGCGTGCCCAGCGGCAAACCCGGTACGCGTTGCTCTTGCGTGGTATCCGCTTTGATGCGGTAGGTGGTTCCCTCTGGACGCTCCATCGGAGCGCCGACCGCCAATCGGGCAATCCGCTGGGCGGCTTGCACATACCGGGTCAACAGAGCCGGCGGCAAATCACCCACCGTGACGTGGTCGAAACCGTGGCTCGATTCATCGGGCGGCAACAGGTCGGCCGCGCGGATGTCGACCGACAGCAGATCGCGAATCGCATTCTGATACTCCGTGCGGTTGAGCCGGCGGAATGTTGGCACACGCCCGGGGTTGGGCTGGCGGGCAGCCCCATCGTCGAGACGCGTCACCAGGTAGCTGGTCAAAGACGCGTACTCTTCGTCGCTCGGGCGGTCCTCACCCAGCGGGGGCATCTGCCGGGAATCCAGCTTGCGAACGACCTTCTCCCACGTAGGGCTATGTGCGGCAACTTCCTTCGTGATGATGCTATCCAAATCCAGCTCGCCCTCCTCGTCCGACGCGTTGTGGCAAGCGCTGCAATACCGGTCGGCCAGCGTCTGAAAACCGGCATCAGAAGGCGGCGAAGCGATCGCCGCCATGTGCCCAAACAGGACGGCACCGGCGATGAGCAGCGGGCTTCGCACACGGAGGAGAAGGGCCATACGGTGTCCACAATTCAGTTCACTCGGGCATGAACGTTCGATTATAAGCGGCGGAAGGGCACGCTGCCAACGATTGGCGGTCGCGACAGCGCCGCCTGTCACATGCTCACACGAAACAAGTTGTGTAGAATCTCCCATGCGTCCATCATCTTCAGCCTGGATGAACATGCCCGCGACTTCGCAACAAGAAACCCAGCCATCTGGCGACGATCAAGCGGAGGAAGCCCGCAGCGAAACCGCATCAACCGGTGGCGACCCTGAATTGCGGGGCTGGAAGAAGACTGCGTTCTTATGCCTGGCGGTGCTATTCTTCACGCTGGGGGTCGCCGGAGCCGTTCTGCCGGGGCTTCCCGCCACGCCGTTCTTGTTGCTCACCAGCTATTTTCTCGTCCGTTCATCCCCCAAGTTAAATCGCCGGCTGCTTCGCTCACGCTGGTTTGGGCCGATACTGACCGATTGGCAAGTCCGCGGCGGCGTTCGTTGGCACGTGAAAATCAGAGCGATCATCTTCGTGGTGGCCGCCGTCGGCGTGACGCTATTCTTCACGGCTAATTCCCTGCCAATCTCATCGGTCGTAGTAGCGGCGGCGTGCATCGGTATCCTCGTCATTCTACGCCTCCCAGCGGCACGTTGAGACAATCTTTCAAAAAAAGTGTACCAAGGGGTTGACAAGAGTGTGAATATCTGTATACTGTACAAATAATCGAGTGCGACGGTCTTCCAAGGCCGTCGAAATGGATTAATAGGGGGTACAACTACGTAGGACGCAGTTCCACTGCGTCGGGACGGGTTACAATCCCGTCCTACTTCGCCGACAGTCTTCATCAAGGTGGCAGGGAGAATGCACCACCCACCCCCGAAATGTCCGATTTTGGTGCATTTGGGGCGGGATGTGGTTCAATCGTCGTGCTGTAACCTATTGCAGTTCAACGACTTATGGAAACGCATGTTCACGTCATGCCGCCGCGAATGCACCACCGGCTGTGAATACGTGGTGCAGGCGCGGTTTACGACCACCACGTAGTCACAAGCTGCCAGCTTGTTGACTGATGCGGATTGTTTGTGACCGCGGTGGTGAAGCGAGCTGCCAGGATGACAAGTGATGTAAAGCGGTTTAGCGGGCAAGCTGGCAGCTTGCCGCTACGAGGGTGTTGAAAAATTGGTCCCTCGGCAGAGGGAGGGGCGATTGCAGCAATGCTAGCGATGCATCGCTGCGCCCGAAAACGGCATTGCTGCGCTAGTGCCGCTTGTACTATGCTCCCCCTCCCGCGTTTGTTTTTAGGACACGAAGTTGTTTTCCAAGGATGGGACCCAGCTATGCATCCCCACAATTCTGATCAACTGCTGCACTTTTACGAAGAACGCGTTCAACCGGCACTGTTCCAGCGGCTTGATCGGGCGTTTCCCGAGTTGGAATGGAACTGGACTGGCGATGGTTGGAAGGGCGTGAAGCGAACCGACGCCGGCGTCTACAACCGCTATGATCAAACGGCCATCGTTTGCAACCACCCTTGGGGTTTTGTCACCCGCAGCGGGACCGCGACCAGTTGGCTGGCCTACATCAACGGCGGAACCATGCCCACGGGCGTGGCGCTCGCCAGTGCCGTTCGGCGGTTGGCCGACCTAGCGGGCGTGGATTACAACTGGCAGCCGACTCATGGAACTTACGAGCCGGCCGCGAAGACCTACAAGCCGCACTTCGATCACCCGCAGGCGTTCGGCCCCATCGAACCGGCCCGTGCGACGCACTTTGTGCCGCCGGTTTACGTGCCGCCGAATTTCACGCCGCAGTATGATCATGTTGCTTTGGAGCCGAGCGTTGAACCGATAGTGCAAGAGTTTCAACACGAAGTCCCACGGTTCGAAGACGGTGCGAAGCCGCAAGCGGCGTATGAATCGCATCACAACCGGCAGACGCAGTTGTGGGATGCGTTCGTTGCGTTCTGCCACGAATGCCTGTGCGTCGGTTACGAAGCGACGAACAACTCCGACATTCTAGAAGATGAAATCGAACATGAACATTGGACTGTTTGCGC
>CALBTA010000651.1 GCA_937967755.1 uncultured Planctomycetaceae bacterium
GTTTCGCGCGTGTTAGAAGAAGCCGGGGCCAACGTGCTGTACGTGGTGCGGAGCGAAGAGCGCAAAGCCAATGTCGCCAAATTGCTGGCCGACCGAACCGTCTTGGTTTGTGACGTGGAATATGAGGAACAAATACAAGCCCTGCGCGATGCGGTCGCCGCCGAGACCGATGTGCTGCACGGAATCGTCCATTGCATTGCCTACGCCGATTACTCCGAGGGGATCAAACCGTTTCACGAAACCGGCAAGGCCCAATTCTTGCAGGCGGTTGATATCTCTTGTTTCTCGCTGACCGCCATCAGCAACGCGATGAAGGATCTGCTCGACCCGGAAGCCTCGGTCGTCACCATTTCCATCTCGACCACCCGCATGGCCAGCGAGAGCTATGGTTACATGGCCCCGATCAAAGCGGCCCTCGATTCGTCGCTGGCGTTCTTGACCAAGTCGTTCAGCAAGTTCTCTCGAGTCCGTTTCAACGCCGTTGGGGCAGGGCTGCTGAAGACGTCGGCCTCAGCAGGCATTCCAGGTTACATTGATGCCTACCTGTTCGCCGAGCATGTCATTCCGCGGAAGGAAGCGCTGAAGACCGAAGAAGTCGCCAACGTCGCCGCCTTCCTGCTCAGCCCGCGATCGAGCGGCATCACAGCCCAAACCGTCATCGTCGATGCCGGGATGGAGATTAACTACTTCGATACTGACATCGTGAAGAGAGCGACGGAATAGGGCAGGCAACAACCGTTGTTCTCACCGCCGGCTGCCGCCTAGAAACTGCATGGCGAAAAAGAGCATGGTGAGGACGGCTTGCAGTGTGGCCGCGACGTAGGTGAGTGCGGCGGCGTGCAGCACTCGGCTGATGTAGGGCAACTCTTGGTGCGAAACCATGCCCATTTCCAACAACTGCCGCTTGGCGCGGCCGCTGGCGTTGTACTCAACCGGTAAGTTGACCAGTTGAAAGACAACAATGCCGCCGTACATCAAAATTCCCAGTGGGATGAGAAAGTTGAGCGACGAGAACGCAGCCCCCAACAACATCATGATCATCGCCCCGTTGCTGCCGAAGCTGGCCATCGGCACGGCCAGGTTCCGCACGATCAGCGGCAGGTAGTTCCGGTTGTCTTGAATGGCGTGCCCCACCTCATGCGCCGCGATTCCCAGCGCCGCCAGCGAACGCCCGTGGAATACGCCGCTGCTCAACCGCACGACTTTGCTGCGCGGGTCGTAATGGTCGCTGAGCTGGCCGGGAACCTGCTCGACAGGTACATGGTGGATACCGTTAGCCCGCAACATTTCCATCGCCGCCTGCGCGCCGCTACGCCGGGCCGGCACGGCATCCGCCTTCGCATAGCTGCTGCGAATCCACGCTTGCGCGACCGCGCCTAAGATCATCGCGGGAGCGATGAACAACAGCAAGGCAATAGGAGAGATCATGGCGACGAGCGTTTAAGCACTGTGACCAGAAGAGTGCCGATTTCGGTTCATTGTGCCGCGTCAAATGCGCGCGTCAAGCGCTTTATGTAAGACGGGTAGGCAACCCATTGAAGAAGCGGCAATAAAGCTGGGCGAAATTGAAATCGCCCCTACTTACAACAGTTGTTGCCGCGCTGCGCTTTGCGAAAGCCAGACCCGCCGAACAGCCGCACTTGCCAGTACCACTGCTTCGCTCGCAACCGGCAAACCGTCGGATGGGAAGAGCATCGGCAAGCGCAGTTCATGTCATTTAGAAACTGAACGTCGCAGCTCTTTTGGTCCGAACCCGGGCACGCGTAGCAAGCGTCGTGGCCGTGGCAAGCGTCACGAAAATCTACGTCGAGAAATCGTTGGGGAACCAGCACATTCCCGAGGTAACCAGGACCGCAAGGGCGGTTAGGATTCCCGCCCGCGCAACCAGTAAGCGCGCTTGCCAAGAGAGCTATCAATAAGAGGGTATAGCGCATAGCGGGCGACATCCATCCGCGGGCTGAAACGATCCGTCGTCTCAATTCCTATTCGGCCGCGGCGGCGAGAGACTTTAATATCGCCGCCGTCGCCCTTGCAGACTCGCCACATTGCCACCAAGCGATGTTCGATCCCAGTCGAAGGCCCCAAAATCAGGCAGATTCAATTCGCGCCGGTTCAACACGAACCAGGTGGCGCAAAGAATACTTGCGAGACCATTCGGGCACGATCGGATCGTCGTCGTACTGAGCGATCAGGACGCTCGATCCGAGCACCATGATGTTATCAGGATGCTTGACGACCTCCTCGTGGCCTCCGGTAAACTCCAACCGTAAAGGGACGAACGGCGTTGCACGGATCGTTCTCAACAGATCAGGTGCGTTCATTTAGGGAAATCCATTTAGTGTTCACTCAACGGGTGAACTGCCGACATCGTGACCAACGGCAAGGCCACTCGCCGTAAACGGTCATCGCTCCCGCGGTACAGCACGTATGCGGAGATATCGCTAACGATCGCTTCGTCGCTGTGCTCGACGGTGTACTCTCTACCGTCGTTCATCGAAATACGAACCGGCCCTTCTCGAAACATGTTTAGCAATTCTTCTCGATCCATAGATAGGCGATTCTCCTTTCATCCTTATTATAGCCCGGTCAACGCTGAAGTGAATTCTCAGAAGCGTGGCGTTTGCCTACCCAACGCCTTCTTGGGGCTAACAGAGCCTAATGAGCGCAGCGGGGACATCCCCTAATACCGCCGCCGGCGCCCACCGCCACCGGCAACGTTGCCATCGATGATGCCTTTGATGAAAGCGACCAGTCCGATGACGCACAGAATCGGCGCGTAAAAGAAGATGTAACCGGCAGCCAGCCCGCCAACGAACCAAACCGCGCCTAAGACCATCATCAGAACGCCGCCGAGGACGCCCATTTGCATTCCTTTTTTCTCCATGGCAAACCCGCCCCCGCCGCTCCCGCCATCGGCGGCCGCATTGCGGTGAGCGATAGCCGTTGGCGATTGATCGGCCGCCGCAAAGTCAAACGGAGACGACTCCTCCGCCGGTGGAGCGGCCAGCCCTGCTTCGAAGACTTCTTCCGTAGGTGCCGGGGCGTTACTTTGGGGCAGTACCGGGGCTGATGATACGGCAGCCGGCCTTGGAGCTGGCGGCCGTGCGGCCGCTGGGCTTTTCAGCGCAGCCGGCCGAGGAATTGGTGCCGCAGCGACCGGGCCTTCCCCCGTACTAGGGTGCGGCACGGCGAACTGATGTTTGCACTTCGGGCAAGCAACCGTTTTACCCGCCGCCCGCTGTGGAACCGCCAACTGCTGCTGGCAACCGGGACAACGGGCACGTATCTTTTGTTCCGCTTGAGCGCTCATCGAAACATCTGCTCCAAGTTACATGGACTACGATACGAATGGCAACCATTACGGGCTTGACCCAACCGCCCATCGTAACCGGTCGAGGGAAAGGGTCAAGCGCGGCGATCATGTTTGATTCGCGGCCCGTTTCCCTCTAGGCTGGTTGCCGCCATGCCACGCGACCGAAGAGAAAAACGTGATCTGCACGGGCTAACGGAAGAGGGCATGGTTGCCTGCAACCCGCGTGACAAAGAGGCAGCACACCGGGCGGAAATGGAAGGCATCGCCACGGACGATCTCGAAAAAGTCACTTGTGCAAAGTGCCTGAGATTGCTCCACCAGGCGAAGAAGGCTGACCAAGAGGCAGAGTGATGGCCGTCTCGCTTCTCTCGAAAAGCTATCGAGTCTGCTCTGGTGGAGCAACTTCTCTATTTGAGCGCTCGCCAAGACTTGGGCGGAATAGAACAAACCGCAGATAGATGATCGCGTCGCGCAAATCCAGCCCTAAAGAAATCAACAAAACCGGGCAGACAATCCATGCCCATCCGGCGTAGAAGGGGTCGCCCGTGCGGCCCGATGAATCGAACAAAATTAACAGCAGCCCGGGTGCCCAACAAACTACGTGGGCGAGCGAGACGAAGCCGCGGCGCACCGTGAACTTGCTGACCAGCGGCAGACCAAACACAACCACGTGGCTGGCAACGAACCCGGCTAGGAAGGCGCGGGCGGGCATGTGAACGCTCACGAAAAAAATCGACGCCAGGCAAACCGCAACTAACAAGCCCAACCAGGCCAGCAGCAACGGCGGCAACGACAGCCGGGCGTTGTTGTCCCAAACCCAGAGGGCCTTAGGCAAAGTGCTGTCGGTGTCCGGCTTGCGACTGTTCATTCGCCCTGAATTTTCTGTAGCGCCGCGGCGGCCGCCCGACGAACCGCGGGGTCGGGATCTTCCACGGCGTATTGTAACGCGCCGGCGGACTTAGCAGCGGCCGGGCCAAGCTGGGCCAAAGATTGCGCGGCGGCGGCTCGTTTCTCAGCACGGTTAGCATCCAGATCGCGAATCAGTTGCGGAACGACCGCCTTGGCTACATCGCCATCCTCTCCTGATATCTGAACCAGCGCCCAGGCGGCCGTAGATTGAATCGATTCGTCGGCGAGCGATTGCGTGAGCGCTTCGGCCGCGCCGCCAGCGCCCGGCCCGATCTTTCCCAACGCAAACGCAGCAGCGTTGCGCACATCGCCGTCGGAATCACGTCGCAGTGTCTGGATCAGCGTTTCCAATGCGGGCTTGGCGTCAGGGCCTAGCGATGCCAAGGCGATGGCCACATCTTGTCGCACGCCTGGTCGGTCATCTGCAAGCGCCTCGGCGAGCGCGGAAGCGCTGCCCTTGGCCTTCGGGCCAAGCCGCGATGCGACGTTGGCAGCCAAAGGGCGCGTCGCTTCGTTGGAAAGCAATTTATTGAGCACGTCGGCTGCTTCGGGATGTTGCAGCATGGCTTCGATCGCGTCGATCGCTCCGAGTTGAGTTGCCAGGTCGCCTGACTCGAACGACCCGACTACCTTCGGCAACAAGGCCGGTAGCTGCTGGGGGCCGGGCTTCAATTCAGCCAGGCATTGGGCAGCGGCTTGTTGCAATATCGGGTCTTCGCTGGCCAGCCCCGCAGCTAACTCGCGAACCGCTCGCACGCGATCCAACGGGCTGCTGCCTTCCAATTTCCCGATCGCCCAAGCCGATGTCATCTTCAGCATCGGGTCTTCGGAACGTAGGTTCGCGCTCAGGGCGGTCTTTGCGTCGCCGTCTGATTTTCCGATCTGTCCTAAGGCGAAGGTCGCGGCGTAACGCACGCCCAGATCATCGTCGGCAAGCTGCTTGGAGATTTCAGGCACGGCGGACTCGGCACCAGGACCGATGTTGGCGAGCGCCATCAAAGCTTCCCGGCGGTCGAGCGTATTCGCCGTGCCGAGAAGTCTATTCAATCGCGGCACAGCGTCTTTCGCTTCGGGTCCCAAATCAGAAATCGCCAACAGCGCCCAATAGCGCGTCTCGTTGTCATCCAGCGCCGAGAGCAAAACGGGCATGGTCTCCTCCCCCTGATCGCCCAGTGCCGATAGTGCGGCGGTGACGACCTCAGGCCGTTTGTCCTTCAACAAGGGAGCCATCAACCTGGTGACTTCTTCAGGATCGGACGCGAGTTGCGCGAGTGAGTTCACCGCTTCTCGCACAACGATCTCGCTGCGTTCCTGCTCAATCACGGTGGTCAACGCGGCGATCGTTTCGTCGGACGAGATTCCGATTGCCCCCAGGGCGTTCGCGGCCCGCGCTCGCACCGCGGCGCTCTCGTCGGTCGTGGCGATACGTTGTAGCTCGGGAATGGTTGCTTTCGCCGCCGGGCCGATTTGGCCAAGCGCTTCGGCGGCCCTGGCGCGGAGCGCGGTGCTATCGCTCTTCAAATGCGGCGCGATCTTTTCGACCGCGCCACGCGCTCCGCTGCGCCCCAGTACATCGATCAACAGGTACGCTTTCTGCCGATCGGCCGAATCGAGCGCCGCGATTACTGCAGGGTGAGCTGGTCGGCCAATCGTGATCAGGGATTCGCTTGCCAGGCTGTGTATGGCCTGATCCTTCGACCCCATCGCTTCGATCAATCGGTTCGTCCACTCGGCGTTGACCTCGCCGGGATCGATTTTCGCGGCCGCCCAAATGGCCAGCACCTGTTCGTAATCTCCTTCCGCCAGGTCGATTCGTCGATGAACCGCGGGCAGCGCCGCATCGCCATCCGCCCCCATCGCTGCCAGGCCATGCAGCGCGGCCAGGCGAACGTGCCCGTTCTCATCGCCGCACGCCTTGGCCAACTCATCCGCGACGATATCCGACCCGAACGCGCCCAACGAAGGAAGCTGTTCCGCGGCGTCAATTCGCTGCGCAACGTCACCCAACTTCAACTTTTCGGCAACCTGCTTCAACAGCGCATCGGGCGATGGCGGCGTTTCGCCCAGCGGGGGCTTGGGAGGCAGCGGAAGCGGGAACCGGGGCTGGGCATGCGAATCGCCGGCGGCGATGGCAAGCAGCAAAGCGAGGAGCGCGATCGATTGGCGTAGTGGGTTTCGCATGGGGAGTACCGCGTGGTGGTTCTTGATGCCGTTGTGAGAACGTGTTTGAGAATTCAAAGTAGCAGGCACAGTCCCTGTGCCGTCCGCCG
>CALBTA010000652.1 GCA_937967755.1 uncultured Planctomycetaceae bacterium
CCAGCATCAGCAATACGTTCAGCGGATCGTCGGAAAGCGTCGTCCGGCGGATCAGGTCTTCGTAGGGTTGCCAGCGCTCGCCCAATTAAGGCAGCACTTGCCGCAGATAGTTGGCAGCCAGCCGATCCTCCGCGTGCGGGTTTAGGTACGTTCGCACCCTGGCGAGAAGTTCCTTGTGCAAATCAACCGCCAGTAGCACATCTTTCGCCGCGTGGCGGGTCAGCGAACGATAGAGATAACCGCCCGCGGCCCCCAGGATTTGCCGTTGCATTTGCACCGGCGGCAAGTCGCGGTCGAGCGCCGTTTCAAACGTGCGGTCAATCGCATCGAGCAGTAAGCTTTGGCGCTCGGCCGAGATATCAGCGTTCAGCAGCGCCGAGAAGGCCGTGTGGGCCACCCAAATGGAAAGTTCATATTCGGAAAACCGCTTCGGCAAACCGTCGCTGGGCGCGGAAGCGATGCGCATCATCCCGTCGCGCAGGCGATGGGCGCACTCTTCCGAAGGGTCAACCGCGTAGGCCGCCGCGAACAGCCCGGTCAGCACGGTTCGTTGTTGATCGTCCAGATCACCACTCGCGGTCGCTTGCAACAACCGATCGTACGCCGCGCCGCGCTGGTTGGCATCGGGCGAGCGGAGTTGGTAGAGATCGCTTTCCAACGCCGGCACGCGCAGCCGAACGTTCGCGATGTAGGAAGCCAGGTCGTCGTTCCACCAAGCGGGCACTTCCAAACGTTTCGGTCGCGTCAGCGGCACACCGCTGGCGGCTTCGCCCTCTTCAGTAGGCGCTTCTACTTCATCATCCTCGCTCACCGCCACACTCGGCGGATCGACTTCCGGCAGCGCGCGGGAGAACGCCATCCAAGCGATCATTCCCAGCACGCCCACCAGCACGGCGGCGCTGCCGCTGACCAGGGCCACCATCCGCATTTGGGCACGCCGCTCGCCAACGCGGGCGCGCGAGAGGGCGTCGCGCAGAATCGGCTGGACCTGATCGGGCGTCAGCCCCCAACGGCTGGCTTCGGCGATAATGCGTTTGCGAACGTCGGGCCGCAGTACGCCGTCGGGCTTGACCGCATAATCGGCCAACTGCGCGACGTGCCGCTCGGCTTCCTCCAGTGTGATACGCCGAACGCGAAGCTTCTTCGCCAACTGAACCACGTCGGCTTGGGCTTCTTCTTCCGGTAGATCGAACTGCTCCGGCCCAGCGCGGACGAGCATCTGCTCCATGCTCGAAGTGAGCACGCCGTGCGGTAGAGCCATCAAGGTTTCGCCGACATGATTGTGGAAGTTGCGTTTCCGCCGCCGAAGCTGACGAAGTTCTTCGCGGGTGAGCGACTGCTCTCGCTTATCGCCGGCTTTGGCCCCGCCGAGCAACTGCTCCATCGCGGCGTCGAACTGCTCTTCGGAAAGATCCAACTCGTCGGCAATGGCGGCCAGCTTGACCCGGCTGCGGGCATTGATGCCGCGGTCGAGCGCGATGGCGGCCCCCGCCCGGCGGAGGAACTCGGCGGTCGGGTCGCCCGTGCCCTTGTCGGCGAGCGTCTCGCCGGGGTCGCTGGCCCGTGAAGCGTCTTCAACCACCGGCGGCGGGCCAGAACTCGACGGCTCACCGCTTCCTCCGCCGGGAAGCGGGGGAGGTTGCGGGTGGTTCTTGTTTCCCTGATCCATGTCGGTCGAACGCCAACGCCTCGTGCCCCTGCCCAATCTGATAGGATGGTACCAGACACTTTGCATTCAACCAGCGGCCGCGCGGATTGTCAAGTTTTCCGGCGTTCTTGCGAATACGCCATCATGCCTCCGTCAAAACGAAACGCGTTCACGCTGGTCGAGTTGCTGGTGGTCATTGCGATCATCGGCATCTTGGTGGCGCTGTTGCTGCCGGCAGTTCAGGCCGCGCGCGAGGCGGCCCGCCGTGTTTCTTGCCGGAACAATTTGAAGCAAGTCGGCCTGGCGACCCAGCTTTACCACCAGACGCACGGCAACTTTCCTTCCGCATTTTTTGCTCATCCCGATTACTGGCACCCTAGTTGGAGCTGGTCGACGTTGCTGTTGCCGCATGTCGAGCAGCAAGCCCTGTTTGACACGCTGGATGTCAACGGCAGCCAGTTTCACGGCGGGACCGGCTTTGCGACGGCGACCGACCTAACGCAAACATCCCTGCCCGTTTACGTTTGCCCTTCCGACGGCGGCGCGGTCTTGAATCACCACAAGGGCGAATTTGCGCGCAGCTCCTACCGCGCGGTGACAGGTGATATTCTGGAACTGGATACGACTTATGAATCGGCGACAACCCAAACCGGCGTCATCTATTGCAACGCCCAAACCCGCATTGCTGATATTCGTGACGGCTCGTCGAACACGATTTTGATTGGCGAGTGCGTCCTCGATCCCGGCGAAGACGACAAGGTCGGAGCGATTTGGGCCGGCATGCGCGGGGAGTTGAGCGACGACATTTACGTCAGCGACGCAGCCTGGTTTCTGCACAGCGATCCCGAGTGGACAATCAACGGCCCCAAGAAGCAGGCCTTCAGCAGCCGCCACGGTGCCGGGGCGATGTTTATCCTCGGCGATGGTTCCGTGCAATTCATCAACCAAAGCATCGCCGCCGAAACGCTGCAAGGTTTGTGCGCCCGGGCGGATGGAACGGTGCTGGGAGAGTTTTAACCGGTCTGCCCGCGCGCCTGCTACTACGCCCCCATCAATCGTGTAAACTAGCAGCTTCGTTGAGCCCTTCCCCGCTACGGCAATTGAGTAGGTGTGCTATGAAAACAACCTTGAGTATTGCATTGGTTTTGGGTGCGTTGGCCTTCACCGGCTGCCCCACGAACGATCTGCCCTTTGCAGATAGCGGCGACCCAATTGTGGAAAGCAAGGGAACCGTCGGTTACTCCATGCTGGAGTTGACAAACCCGTTCTTCAAAGTCATTGCCGATAACATGGAAGCCACCTTGGAGGAGAACGGTTACGAAATGCTCCTCGTTTCCGGCGACCGAGACGCCAAAAAGCAGGCCGATCAGATCGACGATTTCATCGTGCAAGGCGTGGCGGCAATTGTCATCAACCCTTGCGATTCGAAGTCGATGGGCCCGGCCATTAAGAAAGCCAACGATGCGGGCATTCCGGTGTTTACCAACGATCTGAAACATGAAGGCGACGAGGGCGAAGTGGTCTGCCACGTCGCAACGGATAACTACCAAGGCGGCAAGCTGGCGGGCCAGGCGATGGTCGAAGCGATTGGTGCCTCAGGCGGAAAGGTCGCCATTTTGCACTTCCCGCAAGCCGAGTCCTGCCAGCAGCGAGTCAAAGGTTTCACCGAAGAAGTCGATGCCCACAACGCATCCGGCGAAGGAGGCAAGATTGAAATCGTGGAGACTCTTGACGGCGGAGGTGTGGAGCCGCAAGGTTTCAGCGCCACGAAAGACATCATCGAATCTCACTCCGACTTGACTGCAATCTTCGCCATCAACGACCCTTCAGCGTTGGGCGCTTACGACGCCTTGGAGAGCGCGGGCAAGACCGATCAAGTCACGATCATCGCTTTCGACGGACAGGAAATCGGCAAACGCGCCATCTTGGAAGGTAAGATTCTGTGCGATCCGATTCAATTTCCGGATCAAATCGGCAAGAAGACGATTGAGATGATGATGAAGTACTTCAACGGCGAAGAAGTTCCCGCAGAGATTCTCATTCCGTCGAAACTGTACTACAAGGCGGACGCCGAGAACGATCCCGAATTGAAGTAGCGGCCTGCACCGATGGGAACGAAACTGCCCGCCGGCATGCGGTCATTCTTGCAATCGGAGTTCGTCCGCGAATACGGCATGGTGTTCGTGCTGTTGCTGCTGTGCGTCTACTTCAGCGCCAGGACGATCAAGCCTCAGCACCCCACGGGCGAAGGCGCGGGCCGTCAGGTTGCCGCTGATATACTGCGGCAGCACGACGCTCCGAATGTGATCATCGTCGCGGGCACAACCGATGCCGACCAGGCGTTTGCCGAGAGCCTCAAACAGGCCGTTGAAACCGCGGGCGGTACGGTGCTGGCGACCGTCAACGGTCAGCCCCGCGACGCGGTCCAAGCGATCGATGCCGCGCTGGCCGCGGGAAAGACCGTCGAGGCCATCGGGCAAACAGACGTGACGTCGAAGTGGGGGCTTTTCAATACCAGGTATCCTCAGTTCCCCGAGCAAACTTACTTCAAACCGAACCCCTATCTGTGGCCCAACTTTCTGAAGGTCAGCAACCTGCTGAGCGTTGCCGATCAAACCGCCATCTACGCCATCATCGGCATCGGCATGACGATGGTGATCGTCACCGCCGGCATCGATCTTTCGATTGGTTCGCTGATCGCGCTGGCCTCAGTCACAGCGGCTGTCTTCATTCGTGATTACGGCGGAGGTAAGGAGGCGACGGTCCTGATGATGATTGCCGGCTGCGCGCTGGGAATTGGCATCTGCGCGCTGTCGGGTGCTTTTGTCGGCACGGTCGTCACCGCTTTTCGGGTTCCGCCGTTCATCGTCACCTTGGCGATGATGATGATTGCCAGCGGGTTGGCGTTCAGCCTATCAGAAGGGAAGCCGATCGATGCCGTGCCCGCTTCGATCAAGTGGCTGGGCGGAAGTCGGACGTTGGGAGTTCACAACACGGTTTGGCTGACCGTGGCACTGTATGGCGTGGCCAGCGTCGTGATGTCGCGAACCGTCTTCGGCCGCCACATCTACGCCATTGGCGGCAATGAAGAGGCGGCGAAGCTCTCGGGCATTCGCATTGGCCGAGTGCTGATCATTGTCTACG
This sequence comes from uncultured Planctomycetaceae bacterium, assembly GCA_937967755.1. Taxonomy (GTDB): domain Bacteria; phylum Planctomycetota; class Planctomycetia; order Pirellulales; family Pirellulaceae; genus CALBTA01. The sequence continues at coordinate 4,793 of CALBTA010000652.1, forward strand.
CCATCTGCGGCGGGCTCGCCGGCTTAGGTGGAATTCTGCTGACGTCGCGTCACACCGGATCGAATCCAACCTTCGGGGCGTTGGCCGAATTAGAAGTCATCGCGGCCGTCGTCGTTGGCGGCACTTCGCTGATGGGAGGGCGAGGCCGCATCTTCGGCACGCTGATCGGTGCGTTCATCATCGCCGTCATCAAGAACGGCATGAACATGACCGGCGTCGAACCGTTCAGCCAAAAGATCGTCCTCGGGGCCGTTCTGCTAGGCGCCGTGCTGCTCGACACGCTGAAGCGCCGCGGGCTGAAAGTGTAGCGGGCCCTTCGTCTGAGATTGCCGCCAACGGCCCGCGGCAAATTCACTCGATCTTCACGGCATGTTCACAGACGCCACACCGGCTGTTAACTACCCGCGCGGTACAACTCGCCGTATTGGATGCGGAGGGAAGGACTCTCTCTGCAGTTGCACCCAAGCAAGAGCGAGTAAAAGACATGATTGGAAGAGTCCGGCGCAGGAGAGCCTTTACGATCGTCGAACTGCTGGTGGTGGTGTTCGTGATTACCTTGTTGGTCGCGCTGCTGCTTCCCGCCTTGGGAATGGCCCGGGCGTCGGCCCGGCGAACGCAATGCCAAAGCAACTTGCGACAAATCGGGGTCGGTCTTGCGACGCACGCGGAAATTAACAACGGACCGCTCTGCAGCGGGGCTTTCGATTGGGAGAAGGACGGGGCGGTCACCGAACATAGCTGGATCGCGGATCTGGTTGAACAGAACATTCCCGTCGGCGAAATGCTGTGCCCTTCGAATCCCAGCCAGGGAAGTGAAGCGCTGGAGCAACTGTTGACCAGCGCCTTCACGAGTGATGCTTGCAACATCCCCCGAACGGGGAAGCCGCCTGAAACGCTGATCGACGGAACCAAGACGCCCGCGCCGTGTTACCTGATGGCTACCGACCCTTCGACCTACCCCGCGGGTAGCGAAGCCCGCCGCGCATTGATTGAAGGGGACGTGGTCAAACAGGGTTTCAATACGAACTTTGTCCCGACCTGGTTCCTCGTCCGCAGTGAAGTGTTGATCGAACAAGCCGATCCCGGCAACTCGGTGGTTGACGGCAACCACGAAAACAAGTGGGAAGATGCCCACAGCGGCGACCTCTCTTGTGCAGCCGGAAACAAGTGGCGCAACAGCACTTCCGGCCCGCTCAACCGCGTTCGGTTAGATCGCGGGAATTACCCCGCCAGCGCCGTGCCGCTGATGGGCGACGGCGGCAGCTCGAACGTATCGCTGAGCATGCCGCTGGGCGATTTGCCGGCGGGAACGTTCCTGGTCCCTTCCATGACCCGCGGCCCGGTTCGCAAGTCGAACATGCAGGAAGTCAATTTCCCCAGCGACCAGGCCAAGCCGGCCTGGTTCGCCATGTGGAACAACAACACGCGGCAAGACTACAGCCAGATCGGTGCGCTGCATAGCGGGACGGCGAACATTCTGTTTGCCGACGGCGGCGTGCGAACGTTCAAAGACACCAACGGCGACGGTGTGCTGAACAACGGCTTTGCGACGGCGGCGATGATCCCCGGCTCGCCTTACACCAGCAGCGACGTCGAGATCGACAGCGAGGGCGTCGTAAGCAAGTATTCGCTCAACGCGCCGCGGCTATCTGTCGCGCCGTAAGCCGCCGAAGTTTCTATTCGCCCTATAGGAAAGGAGGCGCTTCTGAAATAGACAGCAATGAAAATGCCGCGAAGGCCAGCCCTCAATCGATGCGACTCGCAAGGGGGCCAGCGCGACGCGGCGAGCGTACAAGGCGGAAGTTATCAATCTTCCTTACGTCAGTCTAACACACAAAGTTCTCGGAGAATCAAGATGAAAATCCGAAAGCAGCACGCTTTCACGCTCGTGGAAATGTTGGTGGTGATCGCCATCATTGGAATTCTGGTGGCCCTGCTGCTGCCCGCGCTCTCGGCCGCCCGTGAATCGGCCCGCGCGACTCAGTGCAAGGCCAACTTGCGGCAGTTCTTCGTCGGCCAAACGACCCACGCCGACAACGATCCGCAGGAACGTTACAGCACCGGCGCTTACGATGGCCGGCGCGACGGCAGCCTCGACACCATCGGCTGGGTGGCCGATCTGGTCAACGGCGGCATCGCCAACCCGCAAGAGTTGCTCTGCCCTTCCAACCCGTCGAAAGCCTCGGAGAAGTTGAACGACTACCTGGGCGTGACGACCATTACCGCGAAAGAACAGGGTGACCTGGCCAAGATCAACTCGGGGGCCGCGCCGCTCATCGCTGGCGGTGCCGCGGGTACGCAAGGCACGCTGGTGGCCGATCACTTTCTGGAAAAGGGCTACGGCACGAACTACATGTCCACGTGGTTCCACTGCCGTACCGGCCCGGTGATGCAAAGCAGTACCTCCGGCGGCGACGTGACGATCACCATCGACACGACGAGCATGACTTCCCCTCCGGCGTACGTGAACAAAAGCGCCAATCCGGCGTTCAACATCGGGCCGCTCAGCCGCCGCACGGTGGAAGAAGGTGCCCACCCGGAATCGATCATTCCGCTGATGGGCGATGCGAACATCGGCGACTTGAAAGAAGCCTTCCTGAAAGAATCGTGCGTATCTACCAACGGCAAAACCTACGCGACTGCAGGTGACCGCTTGGTGGAATCGTTCTCTGACGGCCCTTCGATCATCGTCGGCGGCGGATCAGGCCCGGCGGAAACCTTTACGCCGATCGAAGACAGTGCCAGCGACGTCGTCATTCTCGACACGGCGAACAACATCAACGTCTTCGCCCAAGAGCAAGTGCCGACCGGCGCTGTTTTGCCGCCAATCACACAAGACTCGATCTTGCAAGACTACCGCGACTTCGGCGTTCCCCACCGTGGCAACTGCAATATCCTTTTCGCCGACGGCAGCGTCCGGGCGTACAAGGACATCAACGGCGATGGCTACTTGAACCCTGGGTTCAAGCTGACCACGCCCGCTGCCGGTGCCGACGGAATCTCTGGGAACTCAGACGACAACTTCAACCCCGCCGCCACCGGTTACACCGCCGCCCAGGTGGAGTTGCCCCGCGAAGAGTTTTTCTCCGGTGTGTTCCTGAAGAAGTTCGACTTTAAGCAAAACCTCGACTAGGGCTGCTTGCCGCCCGGCTCGATTTGCCGCTCCGCCAGCAAGCTTCCGGCTTGTTGGCGGTCGGCGTTTACTTACTTGCAGTTAGTGTTCCTCAGCCCGGTTCAACTTCAACCGCTTTTCCAATGCAAAAAACCATCTTGCTAACCGCCGCCGCCGTCGCGATTGTTTGTATCTCTGGCTATTGGCTGATCGCATCGAACGTCACCTTCGCGCCGGTTCTTCCCCGCGACGTACCCCGCGGAACGACGGAGGAGGAACTGCAAAAGCTGTTCGAAGCATCGCTGGAAGAGGATCGCCCCTCGGCCGTGCCCGGTTCGGTGGCCGAAGTTCAGAACGCTTCCTACGAGTTTGGCGTTTTAGATCCGTTCATGGAACAAACGCACTACTTCGAAATCCGCAACGCTGGGACCGAGCCGCTGCGACTGGGAGAGCCGGAGTCCGACATGCCTTACAACACCACCCTGCGGCTGGATCGGCGGGAAGTTGCCCCAGGCGAAACCGCGAGGTTGGCCTTCACTTTCGCCGACTCGGCAGAGCGGGCGTTTCGTAGCGTGGCGACCGTGCCGACTTCCGACCTTGACAACCCATTGGTGCGCTTCACAGTTAAGGGGAAAATCGCCCACCGAGTTCAGGCATCCGCTCGCGGCGTCGACTTCGGCGGCCGGGCTCTGCACGAGAGCTTTTCGGATAAGAGTGTGCTGGTTTACTCGAAGCTCTGGAAACAATTTGAACTCGAATCGGTCAGTTCCGACTTCCAGGATGTCGTTGTCCAAACCCGGCCCGCAACACAAGCCGAGTTACAAGAACACGACGCCCTCGGGGGTTACGTCGTCGAAGTTGCCATTCCATCCTTTGAGCCGAAACATGGCGAGTTCGGCGCGACGGTCACGCTGGCGGTTCAACCGCCGACCGAGCGTGACGGGCAGCCCTTCAACTTTCAAATCCCCGTTCGCTGGAAGTTGTACCGCCCGTTGGCTGTCTACGGAGATGCGGTTAACGGCTACGGGGTGATCGACGTGGGACACGTGACCAAAGGCTACGCTGCGTCCGTAACGCTGAACATCAAGGTTCGTGACATCGAAAAGCAACTTCCCAACGCTCGGGTGGAAGTCACGCCGAGCTACGTCCGAGGCACGATTCAGCCTTCAAAAACCGGGGGCGAAGGGAGCTACGTCTTGCAGATTCACGTCCCGGACGACGCCCCTTGCGGATCGCACTTGCGGCTGGAGGAAATGGGCCAGGTGCGGCTGCTCTCGGACCACCCTCGCATCGGGGAAGAGCGGCTCAAACTGCGGTTCGCGGTCGTTAAGCCCAACTTAAACAACCCGTCGCCATAGGATTGAACTTTGACGAAGCAACTTGACGAAATCGGTTCCGCTCAAACCGGCAGCAGCGCCGGCGCCGCAACGGCGGCGTTGGCACATTCCTGCGCGCAATGCGGCGGGGCCAGCCCCGCGGATCACAAATTTTGCGGGGGCTGCGGCAGCGCGCTCTACCAGTCTTGCGTTCAGTGTGGCGGATCGACCCGCATCGGCGAAGCGTTCTGCGGCATGTGCGGGGCCCATCAAGAGGAGGCGTACCAACAGCGCCGCGAAGCGTTGGAAAACGAGTTGCGGCATGCCCGCGAACTCGCTGACCAGGCCCGCTTCGAAGAGGCGCTGTCCAC
>CALBTA010000653.1 GCA_937967755.1 uncultured Planctomycetaceae bacterium
CCGGCGGCGTCGACTTGCTGCCGCGTTGCCGCTTCGAGCTGCTGCGCGGGACTCCCCTTCTCGCACAGGAAGATGATATGTTGTTCGGCGGCGGCGACGACCGGAGAGAGTTTGTTGTCGGTGTCGTTCAATGCGAACACGGCCTTCTCGACCGTCGGATCGCCAACGTGTTTGCGGACCGGCGGGATCAACCCGCGGGCGGCGGCGCTGGGCTTGTCTTCGGAGTAGTCCTTGGCGACTTTGCCAAACTCGTCAGGGTTGGCTGCCAGGTATTTGTGAATCTGATCGCAACGGGCCTTGTCCTTGATCATCACCATGCGAACCTGGCGCTTCTCGCCATGTTGCGATTCGTACTCCTTGAGCAACTCTTCCCGCGCGGGCTGCACCTTGTCGGCCGCCAACTTCCGCAGGGCAATGGTCGGCCAGATGATGTCGTTGCGGTACTGCTGTGGGTTGATGTTCCGTTCCGACTTGAGCATTTCTAACCAGCGTTCGCTCGACAGGCTGAACTTGGCGGCCATGCGTGTGATTTCGGCTTCAACTTCCTGCGCGGTGATTTGAATGCCTTGGGTTTGGCACGCCTGCAGGATGAGGTGCTTGTTGACGAGGTTCTCGACAACGTCCGCCCCGTAACGGCTGACCGCCGCCTTGGCGAGTTGCTCTCGGCTGATGTTCTGGCCATTGACCACCGCCACGACCTTCGGCTTCGACTGGGCTTGCGTTTGAGCGCGCGGAACCTGGTTGGCGGATGCGGCCGGGCGAACGGGAGCCGGCGCGCCGGTGCGCTGCTGGCCCTGCGCCGGGTTGGATGCGCCGCGAACGGCTGGGCGTTGTGCCGTCGCTTCTTCGCTGCCGAGGTACTGCTTTGCAGCGATGCAGATGGCGATGACCGCCACGCTACAACCGATGGCGGCAATAATGTAGCGGGCGTTCCGCGGCCGGCTATGTGGTGCCCGGGCAGCCGTTGATTTTTTCGCTGGTTGTTTGGCGGCGGGTCGTTTGCGCTTCTTACTCATGGGACGGTTTCTCCATAAACCGTTGTGACGTATCACGTTACGCGCCGGCATCCAGCCGGCGGGCGGGTACAAAGTGGGTGGGGAATATAGAATCATCCCCCGCGGTGGTCAAGACAATTTGCGGAAGATGGGCAGCAGCGCGGTTTGTCGAAGATCACTGCCGTAGCCGGTTCCGCATGGCTACGATCGCCGCCGGATCGTCGGTAATGATGCCGTCGACGCCTGCTTCGATCAGCAGCTTCGCCGCCCGCGGGCTGTTGATGGTGTAGATCCAAACCTTCATTCCGCGGGCGTGAATGGCAGCGATGTCTTCCTTGCCCAGGTCGCGATTCCACCCGACGAGTTGTGCCCCGGTCTTTTCCATCGCGTCGAGTTTCTCGGTCGTCAGTTCGTCTTTGCCGAGCGCACCCAGCACCGCCTCGGGTGCTAGCCGCCGGAACTCTGTGATGTATTCCCAGTCGAACGCATGCACGACAACCTTGTCGAGCATCCGCTTTTCTCGCAACAGCTTGACGCAAGCTTCCGCGTCGCCCGTTTTGCGTTCGATCATCGTGACCCGATGCTTCTGAATCAGGTCGAGCGATTCTGACAGCGTCGGCACTTTCGCCCCGCGAAAGTTGGGGTGAAACCATGCGCCGGCGTCGAGGCGTTGGAGTTGCGCCCAAGTTACCTCGCCAATCGCCAGTTCCCGCTGTTTGAGCACTCGCGGACCGTCGGTTGTGCGGTCGAGGTTTTTGTCATGGAACGCGACTTGCTGCCCGTCCTTGGTGACCATGTAGTCGAGTTCCACCACATCGGCTCCTGCGCGGATCGCCGATTGAAACGAGACCAGCGTGTTCTCTGGCGCGAACGCCGCGTTGCCGCGATGCCCGATCACCAACACCCGATCGGCGGCAACGAACTTGCCGGCGGGTGTGTCGGGAAATTTGTCGGACGCGGTCACGGGTTGGAAAAGGTAGGCAACTGCCAGAGCCGCGGCGAAGGCAACACGAATGTGACGATGGGCCATCAATCCATCACCTCTTCCTCGCGGGCTTTGGCCATGGCGGAGGCCTTGTCTTCGTACTTCTTGGTTAGTTCTTGGACTTCGTCTTTGATCGAATCACGAACGTCTTCGCTAATCTCTTTGTCCTTCTCGGCCTGATCGGCTGCTTTGTTGGCGTCGCGGCGGATGTTGCGGATGGAAACCTTCGCCTGTTCGGCCAGCTCCTTAATGCGGCTGACCATCTTCTTGCGCACGTCGGTCGACAGGGCGGGAATGTTCAAGCGGATCACCCGGCCGTCGTTCTGCGGCGTCAGGCCGAGATCGCTGGCAATGATCGCCTTTTCGATGTCCTTGATCGTCCCGGGATCAAAAGGGCGAACGACAATTTGCGTCGGCTCGGGCGCCCCGACGGAGGCCAACTGCTTCATCGGAGTTTGCGAACCGTAGACCTCGACGCGCAGCGAATCAACCAACCCCGGGTTCGCCCGGCCCGTGCGGATGCCGGCCAACGAAGACTTCAATACATCCACCGCCTTCTCCATCCGCTCTTCGGCATCAAAGGTGATTTCATCGGCACTCATTGTTGCACTCCTGATCGCTTCGTGTTCGTGTCTCCCTCTCCCTGTGGGAGAGGGCCGGGGTGAGGGTAGTGCGCGTTCGCGCTGCATCCTCATCCGGCCTTCGGCCACCTCCTCCCGGAGGGAGAAGGCGATTCAACTTCCCGCCCCCTCTTGCCCATCAATCAACGTTCCCACCTTCTCGCCGCTAACGGCTCGCTCGATGTTGCCCGGCTTGAGGTAGTTGAAAACCAATATCGGCTTCTCGTGCTCCATGCAATGCGCGATGGCGGTCGCGTCCATCACCCGTAGGTTTCGCTCGCGCACGTCATTGTAGCTCAAATGCGGAATCCAAGTCGCGTGCGGGTTCTTCTCCGGGTCTTCGCTGTAAACGCCATCGACGCGGGTTGCCTTCAGCAAGATGTCGGCGTCCAGTTCCAACGCGGCGAGGGCGGCGGCGGTATCGGTCGTGACGAACGGCCGGCCGGTTCCGGCAGCCACAATCACGATCCGCCCTTTCTCCAAATGCCGCGCGGCCCGGCGGCGGATGTAGGGTTCGCAAATGGCGTCCATCGGAATCGACGACATCAGCCGGGTGTCGCAGCCGATGTTCTCCAAGGCGTTCTGCAGCGCCAGCCCGTTAATGACCGTGGCCAACATTCCCATCTGGTGGGCCGTCGCTTCGTGTACGGCCGCGTTGCCGGCGGTAAACTGCGCTCCGCGCAGAATATTCCCCCCGCCGATGACCAACGCCATCTCACACCCGGCTGCTCTAGCAGCCACCACCTGCTGCGAAATCTGCGTCACCTCGCTCATGCTGATGCCGCGCTCGCCGGGCGGAGAGAAACTCTCACCCGAAAGTTTCAACACGACCCGCTTGTAGGATTTGTTGTCACTCATACAACGCCCATCCTGCTCGCATCCAATTGAAAATATTCCGTGTGCCACTGCTTGAAAGCGAATTCAACCTGACAATCCGAGCTTCGTCACCACGCCTTCAAGCAGTGCCGAAGTGCGAATCAACTCAGCACTGCTTGAAGGCGTGGAAGTCGATCTCAGTTGGTCGAAGACTCTCGCCTTCAAGCAGTGGCACACGAAGACCTACTCAGCTAAAAAAAACTAAAGGCCCCGGCGATTACGCGCCGGAGCCTGTTGATGACAACGTTTTCTTATTCAGCTTCTTCCGCCGGGGCGTTGTCGGCCAAATCCCAATGGGTGTAGGCCAGGATCGTCATGTTCGCACCCTTGGCATACTTGCTGACCGACTGCTTATCGTCCTTCACGAACGGTTGCTCAAGGAGCGCCCTTTCGGCGTAGAACTGGCGCATCCGGCCTTCGACCATTTTGTCGATGATGTTATCAGGCTTGCCTTCGGCGCGGGCGGCTTCGGAAAGGATGTTCCGTTCTTTGGCGACTTCATCAGCGTCGATGCTGTCTTTGTCCAGCACCGCCGGCTTCATCGCGGCAACGTGCATCGCCACATCCTTGGCCGCTTCGTCGCTGCCCCCTTCGACTTGCACCAGCACGCCGGAGACCGTTCCCGAATTGTGGCTGTACCCGCCGGTGCCCCCTTCGTAACGGATGATCCGCCCGACCTTGAAGACTTCACGCATGCGGCCGTATAGCTCGTCCATCTGGTCCTTAAGCGTCAGGTCGGGTTTGCTCGGCGACTTCGCAGCCAACAGTTCGTCAGCAGTTGAAATGCCATCGCTTTCTGCCAAGGCTTGCGCCAAGTCGTTCGACAGTTGGATGAATTCTTCGTGACCGGCGACGGGGGCGCTTTCGCAGTTCAGCTCGACCATCGCCCCGGCCGAATTACCAACGCCCGTGTAGGTTCCGAATCGCCCAAAGGCCGTGCTGCGTTCGGCAGCTTTGGTGGCCATCGTTTTCGCGCCTTCTTTGCGCAGCAGTTCAATCGCCTGCTCTTCATCGCCGCCGGCTTCGGCCAGCGCCTGCTTGCATTTCATCATCGGAAGCCCGGTCCGCTCGCGGAGGTCCTTCACGGCGGCGGCTGTAATCGCTGCCATAGTGCTTTTCCTTTTAAGTAGAGAGTAGTGTGACTTGTCGTTGTGATAGATGCCTTTTTCGCGAACAAAGTTCGCTGCAATCAGGCGGCCTGCGGCGGCGTAGTACGGACTTCCACGTCCGTCCACGCCGCATGATTCGCCTTCGATTCCCCAGACTTGGATGCCCAGGCTGCCGATGCGATCGCCCTTTACCCGGCGGCCGTGGCTGGTTCGGCGGCCGGTGCTTGGGCTGCATTTTTCTGCTGCGCCGCTCCCTGGCTGGCGCCGGCGACGACCGCGTCGGCCAGGTGGCGGGCGATGATTTCAATGGAACGAATTCCGTCGTCGTTGCCGGGGATCGGCAGGTCAACCATGTCGGGATTGCAATCGGTATCAACCAACGCCACGACCGGAAGGCCCAATGCCCGAGCTTCGGCGACCGCCGTTTTTTCCTTCTTCGGGTCGAACACCACCATGCAACTGGGGCGGCGCTTCATGTCGCGAATCCCGTTCAGGTTGCGGTACATTTTGCGGTACTCGCGAGCCAGCGCCGACTGCATCTTCTTTGAATAAGTGTTGATCTCGTCACTGCCGCGCAGTTCTTCCAGTTCGACCAACCGCGAGATTCGGCTGGTAATCGTCCGGAAGTTCGTCAGCGTTCCGCCGAGCCAGCGTTCCGCGACGAACGGCATTTTGCAACGACTGGCTTCGCGGGTGATGACTTCGCTGGCTTGCCGTTTGGTACCGACGAACAAGATCAGGTTCCCGGCGGCGGCCATTTGGCCCAGAAGTTTCTTCGCCCTGAGCAGCCCGCGCACGGTTTCGCGGACATCGATAATGTGAATCATGTTTCGCCGTGCGTAGATGTACGGCGCCATTTTGGGATTCCAGCGGCTGCTACGGTGACCGAAGTGCACGCCAGCTTCCACAAGTTCCTTCACCAAAGACTGCGACAAAATATCCTCCTTTGTGAGTAAGAGCCAACCACGGTGCGACCGAAACGCGTTGGGTTTCTAATACCCGAAATGCGTGGAGCGATTGGTTGGGTGAGGTGACTTCATCACACCTCACTCCGACATGGCATCGCCCGTCCATCGGCAGCGTCGGCGGGAATACAGTCCCGCCAGCGGTTCAGCAAGAAACAACCCCTAAATGTAAGAAACGAAGGGGTTTGCGTCAATTGCTCCAAAGGCCGGAGGTGGAGTTCAATCTTCTGAATTGTCTTAGCCGTGACCGCAGCGCGTCGCGGAATCTGTGTTGCTCAAAGCTCTCATGGTTCCCTAAAGCCTTCTCAGCGATGCGTTGCATCGCGGCTTGGGCGAATGGGTTTCAGCATCGGTTCACCACCACATCTGCAAATCGGCTCGTAACTCGTTGCCTGATTTGCGGTTCGGTCGAATCACCACTTTTGCGAGGGGCGGTGGAAGTGGTGAATTCTGAGAGCCGAGGAACGTTTCGTTCGTTGCCGTAAATCGTTTGCTGTGAGCAACTTCCGTCGATGGCTTCGCCGCGGCGGTCCGGCGGAATTCACCAAAGTGGCCACTTTTCGGGGGTGGTGCTGAATATTGCCCCTGCCGTAGCCGCAAGCTGCCAGCTTGCCGGCTAATGTGCTTGCCATTTGAATTGTGTTGCCAGTACGAGTCTCGCCCCATGATCGTCTCCTGTGCTGTTGTGGGGTGGTCGCGTTGGCATAGGGCTGCCGCCTACGCCTGTAAGTGCCTGTAAGTATAAGTGATCATAAGTATACACATAGTGGTACACTAAAACAGGTTTTTCACCAATAATTCTGGAAAGATTTTCCAGATTCGCTTCTGGGCCGGGATTGGGCGACGAATTTTTTTGAAAAACTTCCGCGCTGGTGAAAAAGTAGACTCTGTACGCCGTGACGAGCGGAAGCGGCGCCGGCGTGGCAATGTGGGTTAAGCCTATTTCATCGTCCTCGTACTCGTGCTCGTCTTCTCGTACTCGATGGAAAGTGCTCGACTCGCCCGTCGAGTACGAGAAGACGAGTACGAGAAGACGAGTACGAGAAGACGAGGACGAAAAGACGAGGACGAGTGAGTGCCTCCGTCAACCGCCAGGGACTGTCGGCCTACTCTCTTTCCAGCGCCGCTTCCAGTTCAACCGTCAGCCGGCCGAGCATCTTGCCGGCTTCGAGGGTCTTGCCGCTTTTGATCGCCGTTTCGATCTCTTGCAGCCGCTCGGGCAGATCCTCGGCCGGTTTGCCGGCTTCCGCCAGGCGCCCGCCCATTTCGCGGATGCGCTCGACCTTTTCTCGCAGGATATTTTTGATGATGGGCCGCGGTTTCTCCTTGGCCAACGCTTGCGCCCGCCGGCGTTGTTCGTCGCTTAGTTTCGATAGCAACGTGACGCGCACCTTGGTCTGGTACAGCTTGAGTTCCGCCTCGGCTTTCAGCGCCGCGGACATCTGTGCCAGGATGGCCATCTGATCGAACTCGTCGCCCGCGATCGCCGCCTGCACCTTGGCCGATTCTTCGCCAAAGGCTTTCTTCAGCCGGTGATACTCCGGCTCGGACTCGTAGTACGTGTCGACGATCTGCTTCCTCGTTTCGGCATCGACGTCTAAATCGTCCAGCCGGCTGCGGAGCCAAAACGGGTTGGGCAGCATCGTGTCGAGCGTGTCTTCCGCTGGGCTGCTTGTCGCCGGACAGCAGGCCAGCAACAAGATTGACAGCCCCACGAATTTTGCCGAATGTTTCATGGTGTTCTCCTTGGAACGATAGTAGTAGGCACGCTCCGCGTGCCGTAACCGAGCCCCGATTACACGTGTTTTAGCGGTCGGCACAGGGACTGTGCCTGCTACCTTTTGGCGGCCCTCCCTGCTGCCAACAGCGAGTTCGTTTCAGTCGGCCAGACCATCTCTTCTTCGATCGCGGCGTCCGCCTCGAGCCGGTCGACGGCTGCGAGCAGCGAATCGCACGCTTTGTTCAGTTCGTGAATTGCCGTAGCATTCGGATCGTCCTGTGCAGGCACCGGAGGATCAGGCAATGTGCCCATTTGATCGCCATCGTCGCGATTGTATTGCCAGAACCAGAGTCCGACCGCCGCAATCAGCAGGGCGACCGCGACGCTGGCGAACGCCGCGCGAAGCCGTTGCCGGGATGCCATGTTTCCTGTCGGTGCGAGTTCGTCAAACTCTGGTGCGAGTTGTTCGTCTACTTCGCGCGCGGCGGTAAACATTTGCTTCAGGTCGTGGTCGTCCGGCATGGCTAGTCCACCTCCAGTTCCGCCGCCAGGATTCGGCGCAACGCATCTTTGCCGCGCTGAAAATGTTGGCTGGCCGCCCCAAAGCTAATTTCCATCACCTCAGCCGCCTGGCGCACGGTCATCTCTTCGTAGTAAATCAGGTGCAGTACTTGCCGCTGCCGATCGGAAAGCTGCCGCATAGCGTTCCACAGTTGTTCGCTTAGCTCGACCTGTTGCAGAAGATTCGCTTCGCCCGTCGAACGGGTATCTGATAGCTCCTCGATTGGCGTCGAGGGTTCCCGCGGGCCGCCCCGGTGGCGTCGCCGAATCGCTTCCCAGGCGACGTGGCGGATCACGCCGAAGGCCCAGGTTGAAAAGCGGCCTTCCCCGCGAAACTTCGCCTTGCCTTCCAGGATGCGGCAATAGGCCTGCTGCAACACGTCGGCCGCCAGATCCCGGTCGCGCCGGCAACAAACCATCGCCCAGCCAAAAGCCGACCGGTGCAAAGCCGCCAACTGCCGCCGAATTTCCTCAGGCTGCATGGTGCCACGTCCCAGGATCTATTCTTCTAGAGGGTGAGTGTCGGCTTGCGGCTGCTTGTATGACGTTCCTCCGCAAAAACTTTTTAGATCTGCGGAGCCGGGGAATGGCGGCTACGCTAGTTGCGAGAGGCCGGTTTGCTCAACCAGGTTTTTATTGCGGGCCGGCGAACCGCTGCTTGGGCAATAGTAGCGCCAAGTTCCGTATCCCTTTCAATCTCACTCCGCGCCATTTCCCCGAGCGCCAAGAGCAAGTGAATCTCTTCTGGAAGCTTTGCCTTCCGCCCCCAATTGCACGTTTCGCAGGACAAGAGGAAATTCCAAACACCGTCCGACCCGCCCGTGGACTTTGCACGGATGTGATCGTAGTGGCGTTTGAGATTCGGGTTGTTCAGCCGTTTGCCGCAACAGTGGCACTTGAACGATGTTTTCTTGCCGACCCCCCTTTTTTGCCGCTCATTGAGGCGTTTGCGCGCCTTGGATTCGGCATTAACGGCTTTCTGCAATTGGCCTCGCTTCTTGGCCAGATTCGACACCCGCGTCTTCAATTTGCGGGCTTGTTGTTCTGTGGTCACTTTTTCCTCCCGGGAATTTTTGGTGATTCCGCACGAATCCGCGATCTTTGTTGCGTTGCAACTACCCAGTTTACTTGTTCCTGATGGGCCATGTCGCAAGCGACATGATGGACGGGTTACAAACCCGCCCTACTTGGCCGGTGGAAGTTTTTCAAAATACCCCCTTGCCGGCTGTGAACCTGGGGGTATGATTCACAATCTTCACTATGTCGGCGACTGCTGCTTATGCGGCCGACCTCTGGTTCCACGAACGTTTTGCGGCATTGAAACTGCCCTGCGTTTCATGCGGTGGCGGGTTGCCTTGGAAGGCTCCGCAAAATCCGTTTGAATGCCGGTTGACAGTTTGGCAGGGATTTGCAAAATTCGTGGTTTCCGCCATTGCTTTTAGGTTCCCGTGGTCATGAGTTGAGCGGGGTGTCGTCTGACCCCATCAACTCCTGCTCACGCGAGAAAAGTTCTGGCTTACGGCAGGCGGCAGTATGAGGCCGCGGGTGGTTGGCGAAAGCCTTCCACCTGGAACGATCTTTGACAATTTAGTTGTGGTAATTGGCATCTTAAATGTCAGTTGCGTTTATCTGGCGGCTTCGGCTGTTGGCTGAATGTGATTTGGCGTTTTTGATATGCGACTCAAAAGAGCGCTTTGAATATCGTTACTTTGGGTCATTTCGGACGTGCCGGGGAAGCAATTCCGCGGCGTGAATGAAACAACCCTTGTAGCTCACGTAAGTTCAA
>CALBTA010000654.1 GCA_937967755.1 uncultured Planctomycetaceae bacterium
CGCACCGATTCCTCGTGAACGACGGACAAGATGCGCAAACTCATTACGTTTGAACATTCACTTTCTTAAGTGCCGCTCGCATTCTGGCGAGCGCCTCTGGCCACTCACTTGCCTCGAACTGCCCTGATTTGATCAACTTACTTCTCGACCGCAACTCTTCATTGGACGGACCGAGGGGAGGGTCGTCATCAAGGCTATCGATGATCCGCTTGGCCAGGTCCGCTCGTTGATCCAGCGGAAGCGCTAGCGCTTCGCAAAAGATTTCGGCGACCCTACTCATATCTTCTCCCATACAATCTCTATCTCCGATCACTCGAATTATCGCTTGCCACAGTACAAATCTCAAGGACAATTCCAAGGTTACTCATCCGTCACACAACCTTCGCTGGCGCTCTTCACGTTCTTAATATACTTGTACAGTGTGCCGCGGTTGGATTTGTAGGGCGGTTGTTGCCACGCGGCTTGCCGCTTTGCCAGTTCTGCTTCCGAAAGATCAACATCGATGCGACAGGCGTCGGCGTCGATGGTGATTTGATCACCATCTTCCACCAGCGCAATTGGGCCGCCCTCTTGGGCCTCCGGCGTGATGTGGCCGACGATGAAACCGTGCGATCCGCCGGAGAAACGTCCGTCGGTCAGCAGCGCCACATCGCTGCCCAGCCCCGCACCGACGATAGCGCTGGTCGGCGTCAGCATCTCCGGCATGCCTGGCCCGCCTTTGGGGCCTTCATAGCGAATGATCACCACGTCGCCCTTTTGAATCTTGCCGTCCTCCAACCCTTTAAGCATCTCTTCTTCGCTATTGAACGCCCGCGCCGGGCCGGTGAATTTCAGCCCTTCTTTGCCGGTGATCTTGGCGACTGCGCCATCCGCCGCGAGGTTGCCATATAGGATGCGGATATGACCTGTCTTCTTGAGCGGTTCTTCGACCGTGTGGATAATGTCTTGACCTTCGTTTAGCCCCGGCACATCGGCCACATTCTCGGCCAGCGTTTTCCCGGTGACGGTCAGGCAATCGCCGTTGAGCAAGCCCGCTTCGAGTAGATACCTCTGCACCGCGGGCGTGCCGCCGACTGCGTGCAAGTCTTCCATCACGTATTTGCCCGAGGGTTTCAGGTCCGCCAGATACGGCACGCGGTCGCTGAACCGCTGGAAATCATTCAAAGTCAATTCGACATCCACACTGCGCGCCATCGCAATCAAATGCAACACTGCGTTCGTCGATCCCCCGAGGGCCATGGTGATGACGATGGCGTTCTCAAACGCCTCGCGGGTCATGATGTCGCGGGGCTTGATGTCGTTCTCCAGCAACTTGCGAATCGCCGGCCCGGCATCGAGGCATTCTTGCAGCTTACCGGGGTCTTCCGCCGGCATCGAAGCGCTGTAGGGCAGCGACATGCCAAGCGTTTCAATCGCGGTCGCCATCGTGTTGGCCGTATACATTCCGCCGCACGCGCCGGCACCGGGGATGCTGCATTGCAGGATCGACTTTCGCTGCTGTTCGGTGATGGTCCCCGCAATCGATTGGCCATAGGCTTGAAACGCCGAGACAATATCGAGCTTGTCCGCCGCGACCCCTTCGACCCCATCGAGCATGCGCGAGCACCCGGCGCGAATCGTCCCGCCGTAGACCATGATGCCCGGCCGGTTCAGCCGCCCCATCGCCATGATGCAACCGGGCATGTTCTTATCGCAACCGGGCAGGGCGATGCAGGCGTCGTACCACTGCCCGCCCATCACGGTTTCGATCGAATCGGCGATCAAGTCGCGCGATTGCAGCGAAAAACTCATCCCCTCGGTGCCCATCGAAATCCCATCGCTGACGCCGACGGTGTTAAACCGCAACCCGACCAACCCCGCGGCCGCCACCCCCTCTTTCACCTTGGCGGCCAGATCGAGCAGATGCATGTTGCAGGTATTGCCTTCGTACCAAACGCTGGCGATCCCGACTTGGGCCTTGTCCATATCGGCCTCGGTCATGCCGGTGCCATAAAGCATCGCCTGCGAAGCCCCCTGGCTGGCCGGCTGCGTGATGCGTGAGGAGTATTTGTTGAGTTGTGTCATTAAATTTCCTTCTGTCGTAGTCACAAGCTGCCAGCTTGTGAACTGGATCGCGCATTATATCGCGCCCCGCAAAGGAAAGAATTGGGGCGATTTCACTTGATGTGCGAATAGATTTTCGCGACTTCAATAGCCGACTTTTCGCCCAACGGGAAAATGCGTCGGCGAAGGGCCTGCGGGTCGGTTTCCCCCAAGCTGGCGAACCGATTGAATTTTTCACCCAATAGTTCATCCAGTTCGCTGCCATCGCCGCGGGCGTGGCCTTGGGGGTACATGATCAGGCCGCTGGCGCATTTGCCCAAGTCGGCGTGGGTGATTTCCAGCGATGTCGGGATGCCGTCGGGGTACTTCGCGTCGAACTCCGCGCCGCCGTGGCGGAAGTTGATCCTCTGCATGAGCTGCCGCGTGAGCGGGTGGAAGAGCGCATCTTCGTCGTAATCTTCCGGCAGCAGCATCAGCTCGCGCCAGCCGGATAGCCCGGTTTCGATCGCCTTGCGCAGCAGCGTGGCGATCATGTATGCCATCGAACGATCGGCGCTCTGCCGGGTGCGCGGATCGCCCTTGTGCGGGTCGCCGATGATGCTAAAGGCCGGCTCGTAGATTTCAATGTTGATTGACTCGATGCCATTCGATTGCTGCAGCAACCGCGGCTGGGCAGCGAGAACATCCAGCAAACCTTGAATCGCCCCGGCCGACTGATGTTCGTACATGCCCAGCTTGAAGTGCATTCCCATCACCGCAAAATCGTCGCCGGTTAGCTCCAGGCGAAGATCAAACGGGCTTACGTCATTTCGTTCTGGCGGCTGAAACAAACAAAAGACTGCCTGCGGGTTGCGGAAGATGTCCATCGGCCCAATGAAACCGCGCATCGCCCGGTGAACGCACGTGACCGCCATCTCGGCACTGATCGCCGCCGACGCCCCTTTGGAATCGGAAAGCTGATGCCCGTGGAGGATCGCCCGGAAGGGAACGTAGTGGGCGACGAGCATTCCAATCGCCGCTTCGATTTGCTCGGCAGCCGCGCCCATCATCGCCCCGTAGACTGCCGCCGAAGCGATCGCCCCATGCAGCACATGATCAATCTTGTGCTGCTTGAGCGCAAAGACTTCAGCCAACCGCCCGCGGATCTCATCCAGGCAAACCATCGCCAGCAGGGCTTGCCGGCCGTCGCAGCCGCGCTGCTGTGCCGCCGCGATTGCGACGGGGTAGAAGTCGTTGTGCCCAAATTCGCCGCAACAGTCGCCAGTGATTGGATTGAAGCCGAAGTTCGTTCCGTTGGCATCCAGTTCACGCACGGCAGCGCAATTCGCCAGCACGGCTTTTTCGGGCCGCACCGTGAGCCTCGACCCGAAGCAAGTCGTACCAGGTGTTTCACCATCGGGAAGCGAATACTCCAAGGCTTCATCGCGAAGAATCGTCGGAGCGCTGGCCCCAATCCTCAACGCCGCCACTGCGCAGGCGATGCTATCCAAGTGAAACTGCTCGGTCTTCGCCAGCACCGCATCGCTCGGTTGCCCCCCACCGGCGAGAAAATCGATCGCGTACTGCCCGATGCCCAACGCCTGGTTGGAATCTCGCGGTAGGTTGCGGTAGCTGTTGGACAAGACGGTGGTCTTTCTACAATGAACTTGTATGTAGGTCGGACTACCAGGTCCGGCCGAATCAGCCAACAAGGGCGTGGACAGACCTGGAGGTCTGTACTGCGTCGCCTGAACTGGCGATTGTAATGGATTCCTTTCTTCGCAGTATCAGCTTGTACCACGCGCGGGTCGATTCGTTCGATGCGTTTCCGTTCAGCGTGCCGGCGGTGCGACAAATGGATACGGTCGAGCTGCACCCGCAAGTGACGTTCTTCATCGGAGAGAACGGAACCGGCAAGACGACGTTGCTCGAGGCGGTCGCCCTAGTCGAAGGGTTTCACCATGAAGGGGGCACACGGAATTTTTCCGGCGAGCGCCACGACAAGCGCTACCAGTTGGCGAACGCGATCGGCGTTGCCCGAGGTGTTCGCCGCGCGCGGCACGACAGCTTCTATCTACGAGCGGAAAGTTTTTACAACGTCGCCACGCAGATTGATGACCTGGGCCTGATCAACGAGAAAAGCCCCTACGGCAACGTTTCGCTGCATGAACAGTCACACGGCGCGGCGTTCCTGACGATCTTCATGCAACGAATGGGCAGCAACGGGCTGTACCTGCTCGACGAACCGGAATCGGCCCTCTCGCCGCAGCGTCAGTTGGCGTTTTTGGCCGCCATGCACCAGCACGCCCAGGCCGGTTCGCAGTTCATCATCGCCACGCACTCGCCGATCATCATGGCTTACCCCAACGCGATCATCTACCAGTTCAGCGACCAAGGCATCGCCCCGGTTGAATACACCGACACGGAACATTACAAGGTAACGAACATGTTTCTGACGCGGCGCGAGAAGATGCTGGCCGACTTGATGGGTGATGAGTAGAGCGATGCTCAAGTAGGACGAAGTTGTACTTCGCCCAGAACGCAGTGGAACTGCGTTCTACGAAAGAACATTGGAGAACATATGAACCGCAATCGCAGTCACGAAATTTTCACTCGGGCGCAACAATTGATGCCGGGCGGGGTGAATAGTCCGGCTCGGGCGTTTGGCGCGGTCGGGGGCGAGCCGGCGATCATGGCCCGGGGCGAGGGGGCTTACTTGTTCGACGTCGATGGCAATCGCTACATCGACTACATCGGCAGTTGGGGACCGATCATCTTGGGCCACGCCCACCCGGCGGTGACCGCGGCGCTCGAAAAAACCATTCGCGACGGAACCAGCTTCGGTGCACCGACCGAAGCCGAGAACACCCTGGCCGAGCTGATCATCGAAGCGGTTCCTTCCGTCGAAAAAGTCCGCCTGGTCAACTCCGGCACCGAAGCCACGATGAGCGCCATCCGCCTTGTCCGCGGCTTCACCGGGCGCGATTGTGTCATCAAGTTCGCCGGCAACTATCACGGGCATGTCGATAGTTTGCTGGTCGCCGCCGGCAGCAGTGCGGCGACATTGGGCGTGCCGAATTCGCCGGGCGTTACGGCAGGAACGACGAAAGATACGCTGGTGCTGCGGTACAACGACGTCGCGGAACTGGAAGCGGCGTTCGACGAGCATGGCGAGCGAATCGCGGCGGTGATCATGGAACCGGTGGTCGGCAACATGGGCTGCGTGCGCGGGACGATGGAGTTTCTCACCGCAGCCCGAGAGGT
>CALBTA010000655.1 GCA_937967755.1 uncultured Planctomycetaceae bacterium
CTCGGCGAGGTGCTGAACCAGAACCGGCTTGGCAGCAGCTTGAGCCCGGGTAGCACGTTCTTGCCGTTTCAAGTGCTCTTCGACGGCACTGGCGTTGACGCTTGGCTGCGGATCGGCCGCAGTGTCGTTGGGTGATTCGGAGAGAATTTTGTCAACTTTCTTGGGCGGCAAACTTGCTTGCGGCCGCGGCGGATCGACCGCAGCGGCTGCTTTGGGACCGTGCGATACGTTCCATTCCCGATCCACGTCGATTAACCAATGATACTCCCCGCCGTCGCCGGCATCGGGCGAAGGCCTGCCTGTAAACGGGGCGGCGCATCCTGCGACCGTAGCGGCCAGGGCGATGGCGCAGATGAATCGGTGACCAGCGAGTTTCATCTAATTGGCGAAGGGCAACAACGGCGGCGCACCCCGACGGGTCTAAAGCGTTGCGGCCTGCGAAACGAAGATTTGCGAAGAAGAAAAGAGGGCGGGATAGTAGGGCAGCCGTGAATTTTCAGCAAGAGTGATGTGGGCGCGAGCTAGCGTAGATTCTTCTTGTTACTACGCTCTGCGTGGGAGCGAGTGTTGACTCTCTCACCTAGCCAGCAACGCTGACGTCTTTCGTCTGTTTCGCCAGACGGACGATCAGTTGTTCCAGCTTCAGCCGTGCGCGGTGAGGGGTTGAGTGGCTGCCTTTGAGGGCCAGGTCAGTTTCCAACAGCCAGCGGTAGAGCGCACCCGCGCGGTGGCGGCCGATTTGACGCAACTGGGCTTGGGCTTCTTTCAGTTGCCAGCGGCGGAAGCCAGCTTGTTCGAGCGCTCCGTCCAGCGACATCCGGCGGCCGGCCTTTTCAGCTTGCTGGTAAATCCTTGTCGCGGCGGCGAAGCGGCGCAGCGACCAGGCAATTTGCCCAAACAATGCCTGCGGGGCTTCGCCCATGTGAATCAACCGGTCGATGCCGGCGAGCGCTGTGTTGGCATTGCCAGCGGCGGCAGCGTCGATCAGCTGCCAAATACTTTTGGTCCGCCAGCCGCCGACGTACTCTTGCACCATTTGGCGAGTCACCTTGCCGCCCGGTTCAACGTACAGCGCCAGTTTGGCCAAGTCAGTATCGAGCAAGCCCAACTCGGGTCCCACCAGGTCGAACATTTCTTCAGCCGCGGACTGTTCCAATTTGATTCCGTGTGACTGACTAGCCCACTGCACCAACCACTTCAGCAGCCGCTTTTCATCAATCACTTTGTTTTTGCCGCGTTGCGATTGCGGCGGGCGGCATTCAATCGCCAGTCCGTCTTTGGCGACCGCCTTCGCCAGCCGCGTGTTGCCCGGCCAGGTTTCCACCTGCAAAACCAGCACGCCGCCGGCAGGCGAAGCGGCGTAGTCTTCCAACTTGTCGCGAAAGTTGCTGACGAATTTGTCGGCGTCTTCCACCACGGCCAGCCGCGGCCTGCTGCTGAAGAGGCTGACGGTCGACAACTCGTCGTGAACGTCCCGCCATTGGGCCAGCGGGCCATCGACCGTGGCGAAGGGAACGTCATCTTCCTCGCCCAGCACAGCGCGGACAATCGCTTTCAAAACCAGCCGCTTGAGCAACGGCTCGTCGCCCAGCAGCGCGCAGATGCCCGCGGCAACCGGGAAATCGCCCGGTTTGGCGAGGTAGTCAAACGCGTGCATGGTCGCCGCCATAGCGGCAATTTACAGCGCCGCGGCGGCCGCTCCTACCGCCCGAAAAATTCACTGGCCAATTGTCATCCGAGTATTGGACGATTTCGTCACTTCTTGCGATTTCATGCCGAAAAGACTATGCTGCCAACAGGGCAACTGGGGGGACAGAGAATTCACAGGCACATGAGCGGGTGGTGTTTCTACCGCCCGCGGGAGAATTGAGCATGAGTATGGTCCGATCGCGCCGTCGCGCATTCACGTTGGTGGAACTGTTGGTGGTGATTGCAATCATCGCCATTCTTGTTGCCATTTTGTTGCCGGCGATTGGGGCCGCCCGCCGGGCCGCGTGGCGGAACAGTTGCATCAACAACGTGCGCAACCTGAGCCAGGCGTTGCATTTGCACCACGATGGGCACCTCAGCTTTCCGCCCGGGGCGACGAATTGCTCCGCGACGAACAACAGCCACATCAACACGCAAATTTGCATCGGCCCTTCGTGGATGGCTCAGATCCTGCCGTACATCGAAGAAAAGAAAAAGCACGACGCGATGTATGTGATGATGGAAGTCGACGGCAATGGGCATACGCCGCTGCGGTGCAACGCTGGTGTCGCCGACACTTCGACGCCCGATGTCATGCGCTGCCCTGCGACTGATCAGGGCACTGCGTTCAATAACTCGTCGTACACGACCGGCGGCTTGCAGAAAGGCAACTATGCCGGCTGCTGGGGTGCTGGTAATTACAGCAACACGGCTGATACCTCCAGCGAAACCACCAACGGCGTTACCACTGGCAGTACGCACGATGGTGTGTTCTACGAAGTGGAATTGAAGACAGTCACAACGAGCGCCGACGCCAAAGGGAAATGGAAAGCGGCGTCCAACAAAGGGACGACGTTCGGCGACATGGCGACCGACGGAACCACTAAGACGATGGTGATTAGCGAGATTCTGACCTCTAGCGCGGCGAACGATGGCCGCGGCGCCTGGTTTTTCGCTGGGATGGGCGGCACTTCGTTCACGGCGAAGTTTACCCCAAACGATTTTACGACGGCCGATAAAATCGTAGGGTGTTCGCCCGATCCCAAAACGCCCTGCACAGCTATCACCAACGAAGCCGATTCGTTCGCCAGCGCCCGCAGCGAACATTCCGGCGGCGTGGTGGTCGGCTTCGGCGATGCCCACGTGCAGTTCGTTCCCGACACGATCGATATCGCGGTCTGGCAAGCGATGGCGACCCGCATGGGCCCCAGCACCGAGCCGGAAATCAACATGGATGACCTGTAGGGCGACGCGTTGATAGCAACGGCGATAGCGATGCTGGCGGCAACGTGGCCTGATGGCATCGTCTGGACTTCATCGCGGTGAGCCGTTACCCTTTCGCGCCGCGCGTCCTGTTTGTACAGCTTGTAAACGCCTGAG
>CALBTA010000656.1 GCA_937967755.1 uncultured Planctomycetaceae bacterium
GGTCCCGCTTCGCTCACTATACCAGCGCTCGCCGTTGCAGCAATCAAGTCGAATGTTCCAGCGACAGGCGACTCCCGGCGATACGGGTTCAAGTCGCCCCTTGAGACCGCTTCCATTCCCCCCTTGCCGAATTTGGGCGGAATTGCGACAATGCTCGGTTTTCCTGCACGTTGTTGTCGCCGGCCGAAGAGCCAAAATCAAACAAGGGAACATCAATGGCCCGCTATAACGGACCAAAAGCACGCATCAATCGCCGTCTGGGCAGCATGGTTTACGAAAGCCGCGGGGCGATCCGCGCTTCCGAACGCCGTGAACAGGCCCCCGGCATGCACACCCGCGGCCGCCGCCCCTCGAACTACGGCATGGCCCTGCGTGAGAAGCAGAAAATCAAGCACTATTACGGCATTCTGGAAAAGCAGTTGCGACGCTACTTCACCAAGGCCGCCCACATGAAGGGCAACACGGGTGAACAGTTGCTGCTGATTTGCGAACGCCGGCTCGACAATGTTGTCCGCCGTGCGGGGTACACGACCACCCGCCCGCAAGCCCGCCAAGGGGTTGTCCATGGGCATTTTCGCGTCAACGGCGTGAAGGTGACCAAGCCTTCCTTCCAGGTTCGCCCCGGCGATGTGATTACCGTTCGCGGCCGCGAAAGCGTGCAAACGCTGTATCGCAGCATCACTTCCGAAAATGCCCCGGAACCGCCCCAGTGGCTGACTTTCGACGCATCGACACTGAGCACCACCGTCGCCGGCATGCCCGGCCCGGAAGACATCAGCCTGCCGGTCGATGCGAACACGGTCGTCGAATTCCTGTCGCGGTAAGCGGCCCGAAACAATCCAATCGGTATCTAAGGCGGACCACTGTGTCCGCCTTTTCGTTTTTGTGAAGGAACCGCCAGCGCCCCGGTTACGATTCCCGCCAAATCGCTAGAATCAACGGCGGCAAGCGGCAGTTCGCCTTTTCGAGATAACTACAAAGCCTGCGGAATGAAAGTCCGCCCTAAGAGAGTTGATATGACGGAAGCAACGCATTCTCAAGTGGTTGTGCTTGGCGGTGGGCCGGGCGGATACGCGGCGGCCTTTCTAGCGGCCGATGAAGGGATGGAAGTCACGCTGGTCGAAGCCGAAACTCGGCTGGGCGGCACTTGCCTGTTGCGTGGCTGCATTCCTTCGAAGGCCCTGCTGCATGTCGCCCGCGTCATCAGCGAAGTGGACGAACTGCGCAGCGACTGGGGCGTGGAATATCCGCAGCCAACCATCAACGTCGATGCTGTTCGCGCCCGGAAAGAGAAAGTCATCGAAACCCTCTCCGGCGGCCTGAAGCAGTTGGCCAAACGCCGTAAGGTTCGCCACATCACCGCTCGCGGCACGTTTGAGAATTCCACCACGCTGAACTTGGAAGGCGATCACGAATCGATACCTGAAGGGGGCAAGTTGACCTTCGACCACTGCATTCTGGCGACCGGCAGCGTGCCCGCGATGCCGCCGATGTTCCGCCTGGATACCGACCGTGTGATGGATTCCACCGGCGCGCTCGCCCTGGCCGATCTGCCCGAAACGATGCTCGTCATCGGTGGCGGCTACATCGGCCTGGAGATGGGAACGGTCTACGCGAATCTGGGCACGAAAGTCAGCGTCGTCGAGTTGACCGACGGACTGTTGCCGGGCGCTGACCGCGATCTGGTCAAGCCGCTCCACAAGCGACTGGAAGAGCTTTTCGAGGGCCGCATCTTCCTGAACACCAAGGTCGGATCGCTGGGCGACCGCAATGACAAGGTCGAAGCCGCCTTCGAAGGACCCGGCAAGTTCGGCACCGAACAGTACGATCGCGTGCTGGTTTCCATTGGCCGCCGCCCGGTTACCAATGACATTGGCCTGGAAAATACGCAGGTGAAACTGGACAAACGGGGCTTCGTGGTTTGCAACTCGCAACAGCGGACCGACGACCCGCACATCCTCGCCATCGGCGACGGCGCCGGCGAACCGATGCTCGTTCACAAAGCCACACACGAAGGCCGCGTCGCTGCGGAGGCGTTGCTCGACAAACCTGTCGAATTCGCACCGCGCGCGATTCCAGCGGTTGTGTTTACCGATCCTGAAATCGCTTGGGCGGGACTCTCCGAAGCTGATGCGAAGCGCGATGGGATCGATCATGAGATCGCCCTTTATCCCTGGGCCGCCAGCGGACGGGCGCAAGCGCTCGGTCGAACGGAAGGCCTGACGAAGTGGGTGATTGAGCCGGAAACATCACGCGTGCTCGGTTGCGGCATGGTCGGTCCCGGCGCCGGCGAACTGATCGCCGAAGCGGCACTGGCGATCGAGATGGGCTGCGAAGTTCGCGACATCACCGATACGATTCATGCCCACCCGACGCTCAGCGAAACCCTGATGAACGCCGGTGAAGTCTACTTCGGCACTGCCACCGAAATCTACAAGCCGAAGCGAAAGTAAGGTGGTCAACGTCCGCCAACGTAGCACAGGCAGCGGGAAAACTTATGGCATTACTTCCCAACGTCGCGCGGCGTCGCCGGCAGCCTGAGCTCATGGACGAGCCCGGTTTGGCCGCCGACCAGCATCGCGCGGCCTTGGCTGGGTTGCGGCGAATCAACCGGGTTAGCCGCAGCGCGAGCGTCTTGGGGCAGGCTATCCGGCGTTTCGCCCAACGGGAAAAACGCGAATCGCTTACCGTACTCGACGTCGCTTCCGGCGGCGGCGATGTAACCATTTCGCTCGAGCACTGGGCTCGCCGACGTGGCTTACCCCTCGACATCACCGGCGTGGATATTAGTCCGACCGCCATCGAGCATGCCCAGCGTATGGCCGATTCAGCCGGCTGCACCGCGAAGTTTCGCCGGCTCGACGTGCTCAACGAACCCTTTCCCGGCCGCTACGATGTGGTGATTAGCTCACTATTCCTCCGCCATCTCGACCCGCCGGAAGTGAAAATTCTCTTGGAAAAGATGGCGTCCGCGGCGGGGCATCTGGTTTTGGTCAGCGATTTGCGGCGAAGCACCGCCGGTTGGCTGCTGGCGCAACTTGCCTGCCGGTCGCTGTCCCGCTCGCATGTGGTGCATGTCGATGGCCCACGGTCGGTCGAAGGGGCGTTCACCATTGCGGAGATGGCGTCTCTTTGCCGCGAAGCAAACCTGACCGACTGCGAAATTCGCCGCTGTTGGCCCTGCCGGTTCCTGCTGCAGTATGAAAAAACGGCCCCTCACCCAAGGCCTTCGCCGTGATCCATTTCGATGCCATCGTGATCGGCGCCGGACCTGCTGGAGCGACTGCCGCGTTGCTCTTGGCCCGCGCGGGATGGGATGTCGCGGTCGTCGAACGGCAGGCGTTTCCGCGCGGAAAGGTTTGCGGCGAGTACCTTTCGGTCACAAACTGGCCCTTGTTCGAGCGGGCGGGCATCGCCGATACGCTGAGGCAGCATGCCGGACCGCCGGTGCGAGAAGTCGCACTGATCGCCGACGGTGCTCACATCGTCAAGGCGTTGCCGCAAGTCAGGTCGCTGCATGTCCTGGCGGGCTGTGCCATTCCACGTGAGCATCTGGATACCCTGCTCTTGCACGCGGCCCGTGAAGCTGGCGCCAACATCTGGCAACCTTGCAAGGCTGTCGATTTGGTTAGCACCCCGCACGGATTTCAGGTAAAAGCTGTTGCCGGAAACGACAACACATCTCTGCAATTACACGCCCCTGTGGTCATCGCCGCTCACGGTTCCTGGCAGCCGGGCGGGCTTCCCACGCAGCCGTCCCACGCCCCGCCGAGGGCGGGTGATCTGTTCGGATTCAAGACCTATTTTCAGGGCGCAGCGCTACCGCCGGCGCGGATGCCGCTCATTTGCTTCGCGGACGGGTACGGCGGCATGGTCCATTGCCAGGGTGAGCGGGTCAGCTTTTCCGGTTGCGTGCGCTGGCAACGCTTGCGCGAGTTACAGCAGGAAAACTCAGAGGCAGCCGGCGATGCGGTTCTCGCTCACGTTCTGAAAACCTGTCCACCACTGCGGGAAGTGATCGACCCTGTCCACGCGACCGATCGCTGGCGCTCCAGCGGGCCGCTTCAGCCCGGCATCCGTCGCGCCTATCAAAAGGGCGTGTTCGTTGCCGGCAACGCCGCGGGCGAGGCTCACCCGGTGGTCGCTGAGGGCATCAGCATGGCGATGCAGGCGGCGGAACTGCTGGTGGAAGAACTCACCCCGCAGCGCGGGAAACTTCACCAATTGGAAGTGCGTGACGCGATCGGCGCGAGCTATCAGCGGCGTTGGCGAAAGGCGTTCACCACGCGAATTCGCGCCGCGGCGACCATCGCCCATTGGGCCATGCGCCCCACGGCCGTTCGTGCAACGTTGCCGCTGTTGAAAGTGATGCCGGCCGCCCTGAGTTGGGGCGCGCGGCTTTCCGGCAAAGTGAAACTTGTCCATTGAATTCGAGCACGAACCACCAAGCGAGCACGCATGCCGTTTTCGATCCTGGGCCTGAACACCGCGTTGCCCGCGCACTCGATGAGCCAGCAGGAAGCGACATCGCTGGCAGTCCAAACCAGCGGAGCCGATGGAAGGCGCGCTGCGGTGCTCGGCAAGCTGTTCCGGCGGACCGGCGTGAAGAATCGCCAAACCGCCGTGCCCCATCGCACCGCGCTGGAGTGGCTCTCCATGTCGCACGGTAGCTCACCTTCGGATGGAACCGGTTCAAGCTCCGGCCCCACCACCGGCGAGCGGATGCATCTCTATCGGGAACTCGCAGCCCCACTGGCCGAGCAGGCTGCCGCCGGCGCGATCGCTTCGGCTAACATCGATCCCAGCGAAGTCTCCCACCTGATCACCGTCTCCTGTACCGGTTTCGCCGCGCCTGGGGTGGACGTGCAACTCATTCGGCGGCTGGGTCTGCCCTATCAAACGCAGCGGGTGAATATTGGGTTCATGGGTTGCCATGGCGCGGTCAACGGCCTGGCCGTGGCCCGCGCGATCGGCAACGCCGATGAGAACGCCTGCGTCTTGCTGTGCGCGGTCGAACTGTGCAGCCTGCATTACTCCCTTTCCTGGGGGCCGGAGCGGGCGGTGGGAAATGCGTTGTTCTCTGACGGGGCCGCGGCGATTGTTGGCCGGCAAATAGATCCGTCCGGAGGTCTGTGGAAGGTCCGCGGGACCGGCAGTTGCCTGCTGCCCGATTCGCTCGACGCGATGACCTGGCAGGTCGGCGATCACGGCTTCGAGATGTCGCTGTCGCCGCGAATTCCCGAATTGATCGGCCAGCATCTGCGACCCTGGCTGACGCAATGGTTGGCCACCTTCGATCTAACCATCGAGCAGGTCCGCCACTGGGCCGTTCATCCCGGCGGCCCGCGGGTGCTGACCGCGGTTGAAGAAACGTTGCAGCTTCCCCCGGAAGCGACTTCGGCATCGCGGGAAATCCTCGCCCAGTGCGGAAACATGTCCTCGCCGACGGTGCTGTTTATTCTGGAGCGCCTCACGCGAGGGTTGGAAGCGAACAATTCCTCCCGCGGCCCCTGCGTCATCCTCGGCTTCGGCCCCGGCATGGTCGCCGAAGCAGCGCTGTTGGGGTGAGCGGACATGGGCACGCCCGCCCGGCAGCGACAAGCGAAAGCGGAAGCCCTCAGCGAATCTTGATTTTCACGCGTTCCACTCCGCGGCAAATCGGGTTCCGCTGCCCCCGCTCGTGGTAGAATCAGCAGCCTATGGCTGTCCCGCTGCGCGAATTCGAGAAGGGGCTCTCTGGCTCTGGTCTGCTTTCCGCGGACGAGGTGCGCGACCTGCGGGCGAAGCTGAATCCGCCGCCGACCGACGGGGAACAATTTGCCCAGGCCCTT
Organism: uncultured Planctomycetaceae bacterium; assembly: GCA_937967755.1. Taxonomy (GTDB): domain Bacteria; phylum Planctomycetota; class Planctomycetia; order Pirellulales; family Pirellulaceae; genus CALBTA01. Next base: position 5,832 of record CALBTA010000656.1, read on the forward strand.
GTTCAGCAGAAAAAGCTGACGAAGTTTCAGGCGCAACGGGTGCTGGAGGGCAAGCCGGACGGGCTTGTCTTTGATGAATATGTGATCGTCTCCAAGATTGGCGCCGGCGGCATGGGGGATGTCTTCAAGGCCCGCCACCGCCGGATGAAGCGCTACGTCGCGGTCAAAGCCATCTCGCGCAAGGCGGTCGATTCCCCGCAGGCCGTGCAGCGGTTCCACCGCGAAGTCGAAGCCGCGTCGCAACTGGAACACCCCAACATCGTCATGGCGCTCGATGCGCGGGAGCCCCACGGTCAGCATATACTGATCATGCAGTATGTCGATGGCCACGACCTGTCGTCCTTCCATAAACAGCGCATCCGCCAGAAGGCCCAG
>CALBTA010000657.1 GCA_937967755.1 uncultured Planctomycetaceae bacterium
CAAACTCGCCGGCGATCACCCCACAGGCCAGCCGCGCCTGCATTTCGCTGATTGAAGGAATGTTGCCGATGATCGGCCGGGCAAAGCCAACTAGGAACAGGTCGGGAAAATCGACGTGGCAGCACCCTAGATAGAAATCGGCGAGTTGCACGCATCCATCAGATAAGTCGCCGAGTGTTGAGCGATAACCAATCGCCGGCACGACTAAATCGGGCGAGATTTGAACTTCCGCTTCGCGCTGATCGAAGCCACCGTAGGTGGTGAAGGATGGGTCCATTGGTGTACCGACAATCTTGATTCGCTCTTCGGCGACGGCGCGCAAAAAGTCGTCGCTCTTGTTGTGGAACATATTGAACAAGTCGTCTTTCGCCGCTTCCGTCAGTTTGAAGGCCCATTTCGAGTACCGCTGTTGCCGGGCGTCGTCGTAGTTGTCGGTCTTGGAAAGTTCTGCTTCATTACGTGTTTTCGGAAACACCCGCTCGAAAAGTTTCTGATAGCGAATCCGTGCGCGCACGAAGCCTTCGCCGATCCAGTTTCGCAGATCGGGGTGGATCGAAAGCATCAGGCGGTTCCGCAAGAAATCGGAAGGCACGCCGCGAATCGGATGGTACCGCGGGCTGACCCGCACGCCGCTGTGCAGCGACAGGTAAACGTCGTTGCCCAGCTCAGCCCGGGCGAGCCGGTTGGCGTAGTCGACCGCCGATTCGCCGCCGCCGACCACCACGATTTGCTGGCCTGTGATATGCCCCAAGCCTTGCGGGCTGCTTAGTTCCCCGTGTGAAATGGTCCTCACTGAAGTGTCCAGCGGCGTCGGCTGCGCGGCGAGGCCAGTGCAGAGGATGACCGCGTCGAAGCGTTCGGTCTTCTTTGTTGACGCTGCGTCTCGCAAGTCGATGACCGTCAGTTCCCATCTTTGTTGGCCATCCGTGCGGCGCAAGTTTTCGACGGTGTGCTCCAACCGAATGTGCGGGCGCAGGTTGAAATGGTCGGCGAAATCTTCCAGGTAGCGCCCATACTCGTCGTCGCGAAAGAATTCGGCACGGCTCGCGCCGCCATCGGGTTGTACGTTGGCGTCGAAAGTGGCATAGCAAGAGAACTGCGTGGTGTACTTCGTCGATGTGGAGACAAATCCTGGGTAGGGATTGCCCCAGCACCCTGTGATGCTATTGGATTTTTCAAAGCAAACCACTTCCCAGTCGGGCAGAAACTCTCGAGCATGCTTCAAAGAAATCAGCCCGCTGCTTCCGCCGCCGATGATCGCCAGCCGGCGCGCGCTTGCGGCCGGTCTGTCGGGCGAGGGGCCAGTCATGGCAGCACCGCGGTGAGGCTAATCATGACGAAATTGAACTGCCCAGATTCAGGAACGAACAACAGCAATCGTTGGCCCTCCTGCAATTCGTTACTCCGCAGGTACTCATCCAGCATCACGAATATGCTCGCCGCGCCGGTGTTGCCGGCGGTTGCCAGGTTGGTCCAGTAGGGGACGGGCCGGTCTTCGTTGACCAGATTCGCTGTGATTGCCCGCTCCATCTTGCGTTGAAAAAAGAATGAAGACATGTGCGGCAAGATCACTTGATGGGAATCGATCGTGTCGCCATGAGTTTGCAGGGCCGACTTCACGAACTTGTCGGCGCAGGGAAACAGGTGCTTCGAGAGAACAGCGAGGTCCTGGCTGAGCAACGCCGTTGGGTTTTCCAACTTCATACATAGCGGTGCCAGGTGGGCGAACGACATCGAATGCATCCAGTTCACCTTCAGCGATAGCCGGTCACGATCCGCCTGATCCTGCAGCAGGAAGGCACCCGCCCCGTCGGACAGCATGAACCGCAAAAAAATCGACATGAACCAGCGGCTCTCGCGCAGGTTCGTGTGTTCGTCACGGTCGTCGATGGGTTGGATGGTGGTCGACTTGAGGATTTCCGAAGCATGTTCCGCCGCGACGCAAAGTGCCGCGCGGTGATCTCCTAGCTGAACGGCGCGAATTCCGCCCATCAGGGCCGCGCTGGCCGAGGTGCAAACGCCGGCGTGCGAACTGATTTCCAGCGGGTGGTTCAAATGCCCGCTTTCGCGCAGCCGCGAATGTAAGATCGACGCGATGCCGGGTGCCGCCAATGGGGCATAGGTTGTGCCGGCCGTCAGAAGGCTTAACCGAATGTTCGGAATAGATTCACCGAGGCAGTCTTGCGCCGCCAAAGCCGCCAACTCATAAACATCATGCGTCGCCCGCTGCCGCTGGTCTTGGGCGTAATGCCGCCGGGTGATGCCATTCATCGCGAGGACTTTTTCCCTCGTCTCCTCCTCACCGTCGAGCCTGCCTAGATACCGGTGGATATCGGCGCTGGCAATCGGCTCACCTGGCAGAAACGACCCGGTCCTGGTGATGTAACAGTCCATGGCGGTTACGTTTTCGCAAGTGCCGGCGGGCGGTTGGTGAGGATGTCGTAGACGACCTCGTCGAACACGATGTGGTAATACAGGTACTGGTTCGGATTCGAGAAGAAGACGCTGCTGTTGTAATGCCCGCGGTTGCTGACTTCCTGCATGAAGAAGTCGAGGGTGATTTGGACTTGCGGGTCATCGATGTAGAGCTGCTTCATGCACCACAGCAAAATCGAATCGGAACCGAATGAGTTGAGCGCGGTGACCGTGGTCTTCAAGTCGCCGACGATCGTGATCACCATCACGATCAGCAGGACGATGTTGGTCGCGCCGAGCAGTTGAAAGGAGTGTTTGCGGTTTTCTTCCAACGCCGCTTTGCTGAACTCGTTGTGGTCTTCCGGCTTCAGCGAGCGGATGTAGTCGATGTTGGCGAGGAAGGCTTCTTTGTCGAACCGGTCCACCACTTCGTATGAAAGCAGGTCGTGGCCGATGGTCAGATTGTTTCTGACGACCGTTTTGATGTCTTCGACGCCGAAGTCTCCATCGATGCCGTTGAGTTTCTTGCCGGTCTTCTCGTAGGTGCGATCCTGCCGGGCCGTGATATGCCGGTACAGGATCGGCTCGATCTGCACGTGCCGCAGGAACAGCTCGGCTGCATCGTAGCGGGCCAGGTACTTCATCCCGAAGGCCATGAACCAATCGATGAGGTAACCTTCAAAGCCCAGCGGCCACCGGCGGAATACGAACTTCAGCGGAAAGCCGATACAGCGCACGAAGAAATAGGCAACCAACAAGATCGGGCGCACCAACGTATAGTCGAGGTGCTCTTTCTCTTTCGAGAATACCTCGTTGACGTAGTCGGGGATGTAAGGAAACCGCTGCATCGATGTTGGACGGCGAGGAAATGAGACTCTGGTGGCGAGAATATTGTAGCGACCGCGCGCACGATCTGCCCGCGAGGAGGAACCAGTTTGCTATCGAACGCGAGGAAGCTACTAGATAAGGGCGTTCAACCGACTGTGGCGCAGCGCGACCGAAATACCAATGGCCAGAATGGTCAGCGCCAGTAGATCACCGCGATTGACGTACGCGACGCCAGCTTATGACGCCGAATGCCAACAGGCCGATGAAGCCCAGGGCGTAGGTCGCTGGCTCCGGGACTGCGGTCACCGCGACGTCGATTTGATAGAGTTGGACCTCGGTATCGACAAAATCGCCGGTGCCCGTTCCAGTTCCACTGACCGCAGCGAAATAGGTTCCGGGGCCGAGAGCAACATTCGATAGGTTTTCCGTTCCCCCTGCACCGTTGCTGTTGGAGGTTCCGAGCAAGGACGAACCATCGGTGTCGAACAGTTGCAAGGTCAAATCTCGTAAGGTGGACGTGTTCAGCGAAGTTTGTGTCCCGCCTTGCGGCCCTTCGTTGTAGGTTGGCCCCTTGGGTGTGAGAAGCAAGTCGACTTCAGATGGGCCGCTGACCGTGAAACTGAAGTAGTCGAGATCCAAATTGCCATCACCGGCGTCGCCATCGATGCTTATGAAGTCGACGTCCAACGGGTCTACGAACGTCGTAGCACCGTTAGTTCCCCGGCTGACAGTCTGCCCGTCGCTGATCGTGCCCAAAGAAGTCGCGTTTGCTGAGGAATCATTGCTGCTGCCCTTCTCATTCGCATCACCGTAGTTTCGGTGAAGCGCCAAGATGTCGTCGAGCTGTGGGCCATCAAATGCTGTCGAAATGGAGGGTTCCATAAGGAAAGCTCCATTGCTCGATTCGAGGTGGCTGAATCCCAACCCGTGCCCTACCTCATGCATGACCACGTTACGAAACGCTCGCGAGTCATTGCTAGTACCGCTGAAAAAAGACGCGTTGTCCGTATCAATCACCATGTCGCCATGGTTTGGAAAATAATTGTAAGCCAACGTGTTGGGCCCGCTCTGGCCATCGATCGAGTGCCCGCCGATCCGCAAATCGGGTACTGCACCTAGAGAACCTTGTGGAAGTGAAGTAGATGAGCTGATGTCAGCGCCACTATCATTGGGCTCGTAAACGAAGGAAAGCCCCGACAATTCCGACAACCGAGCGAAAGAGTCTTCAAAAACACTGAACCACGCTCGTTGTGTGAGGTCTGTGCCCCCGGTCGAAGCCGTGTCGCGGTTCGTTTCGTTGTCCAAAAAGTTGATCAAATCGCTGTCATCTGAAGATTCGCCCGGTATTGAAGGTGTAGGTACAATCCCCGTCCCGTCGGCAACGAACCCCCATGTCAATGTCAACGGGTCTCCCTGACCGCCCGCGCTACCGCTGGCGACTGAACCAGTCCAACGGCCAGCAATTGGATGAATTCGGAAGGTCTCGGGCGGTGGGTTTTCGCCATTTGCCGTTCCTCCGTTGATCGAAGTTGACAAACCACCCGTGGTATCGTGGAGCGTGCAAAACGCCCCCGCCCGCGCAGCGATCAGGCAACTT
>CALBTA010000658.1 GCA_937967755.1 uncultured Planctomycetaceae bacterium
GATGTGGAACCTTCGGCTGCCGCCGCTGACGCACCACGATCGCGGCTTGCTTGACGGCACCCTACAAATCCTCACATGACGGAACAGAATTCGCTTCTCGAAGCCCTGTCGCGCGACTGGCCGCTGGCCGCGTGGTCTGATGTGAACGTGGTGGTCGCGGTCAGCGGAGGGCGCGACAGCGTCGCCCTGCTGCACGCGCTGCACCAATTGCGGCAGACGGCTGACACCCCGCCCGCGGGCATTTTGCATGTTGCGCACCTCAACCACCGCCTGCGGGGAAGCGATTCTGAAGCCGACGAACGGTTCGTCCGCCAGTTGTGCGAAGAGCTGGCGCTGCCGCTCGATGTGCAACAAGCCGATGTCGCCGGCAGAGCGAGTCAGGCCGGCGACGGAATCGAAGCGGCAGCTCGTGAAGCCCGTTATGAATTTTTGCGCGAAGCAGCCGGGCGGCGCGGCGCTCGGTACGTGGCGACGGGGCATACCCGCGACGATCAGGTGGAGACGATCCTGCACCGTATCTTGCGCGGGACCGGCATCGCCGGGCTGTCGGGCATGCCGTCCACCCGACCGCTCGGCGAAGGGCTGACGCTGGTGCGCCCGCTGCTGCAGATTTCCCGCGAAGAAGTTGACGATTACATCCGCCAGCAGCAAATCGCCTTCCGCGAAGACCAGTCGAATGCCGACGAACGCTTCACCCGCAACCGCTTGCGCAACGATTTGCTGCCGAAGTTGCGTGCCGAATTCAACCCGGCCGTTGACGAAGCGCTGTGGCGGCTAGGCGAGTTGGCGGGCGAATGCCACGGCATGATTGACACGTTGGCCTCACAAGTGGCGGCCGATTGCGTGGAAGCCGCTGAAGATTCAATCGCAATTCATTGCGCGGCGCTAGGCGAACATCCGCCTTACTTGATCCGCCAAATGCTCGTCAGCGCGTGGGCGGAAGCCGCTTTCCCGCTGCAGCACATGACAAGCAGCGCCTGGAAAGCCCTCGCCGACATGGCACAGCCCAACGTGCAGCGCGCCTCGCAAACGTTTCCCGGCAATATTCAGGCCGAGCGCCGCGGCGACAAACTCACCATCGCGCGGATAGCATAGCAGGCAGATGCGTGGAGCGGATCGCGTCTGCTCCCTGCAACCATCGCCAATTATTCACCACTCCCAAGCCGATCACCCCCGCATTCCGAAGCTTTCCAGCCCGCCGGTGGTGAAAAACCGAAATCTTTTTGGAATTAGGGAACATTTGTATGGGTTAGCGCATCTAACTATCGTAAGGAAGGTTTCGCGTGAGCAAGGGAGCAGTTGTGAATGGAGTTTGGAACTCGATGGTTACGGTGGCTGGAAGCCAGCTATGGTCCCCTGCGAGAGCGGCCTCCCACATTGAGGTACTTTCAGCACGGCCCTCAATATCCCGGGGGTATGCTGAAAGTTGGAAGTGGCCCAGCGGGAAGCGGATTCGCGTAAGCGTTTGTTAATTCAGTAGTTGGGGAAAAGGATAGCGAGTCGAAAAGAGGCAAACTTTCAGCACGCGCCTAACTGCAGTGCTGAATTGGGCAATTGACGTAAGCTCAAGGGTGGTAACGGGTTGTGTGGAGCGGAAGAACGCCGGTGCTAAAAGTGATGCTGAAACGTAGTCTCAAGCTGCCAGCTTGTTGACTGAACCGGTTGGATGTTGATCGCGGTGGGGAGGCGAACTGCACGGACGGAAATTGAAGTGGAACGGTTCAGCGGGCAAGCTGGCAGCTTGCCGCTGCGACCCCAGGCAGGAGTGCCCGGGCTACGGTTACGGTGTTGAAAAAGTGGTCCCTCTGCAGAGGGTGGCGCGCTGAACAATTAGACATTTATTCAACAAAGTCAGGGGCCCCTTAGAACCCGGTCGCGCGCTGAATAAATGCGAAAATGTGTCAGCGCTTTTAGTCCGAAAGAGGGAGTTGAAAAAATGCGGAGTGCGGAATGTGGATTGCGGAATGACGAACATCTTATAGCCGCGAGGCAACGCCCTCGCGGAGTGCGGAATGCAACCGACGGGTATTCAGGCATCCATCCGACCATGTGCCGGCCGATCTGCTGTGATAGAATCCAATTGTGAAATCAATATGCCGATTCGCTAAACGCCGACTATGAACAAACGCCAATGCCCAAACTGCCGTGCTCAAATCTCTGAGGATCAACGCCTCAGTGGGCAGTGCCCGGTTTGCAAGTCGTTTTTTGAATCGCAGATTCCGCAGATGCGGCCTGTCGTTCACGCTCCGGACATTCAAACGAGGACCAGCCGCAGTCGAGGAACGAATAGCGGCCGCAGTCAGAGTACCGGCACCCAATCCAACGGTTCAGGATGGATCTGGTTTTTCCTGATCATGTTGGGCATGGGCATATTGCGGGCGGCAGTTTCCGGCAACTGGTCGGATTCTTCCACAGATAATTATCGGAATGAGTATCAGTCAACCGTGGTCGAAGACCTCGAGAAGCTTCAGCGAATGCAGCAGCGGCTGGAAGCCAGCCGGCAGCGGGAGCAAGAAGGCCCGTGGCACGAGTACACAGTGAATCGCCCAGTGTCCGAAGCGCAAGTTTGGGAAGACCCCTTCGCGCGTGACCCGTTCGCGCACGATGCATTTTCGCATGATCACATCCCGGTCAGGGTTACGCCGGAACCTTCGTTCAACCACGGCAATAACCAGTACCAACCGCGGCCGTACCAGCCGACGGTTCCGCAGCCGCAAAACTTCCAACCACAATTTCACCAACCGTCCGCTCCGCAGCCGCACGCCCCTTTTCCGTAACCTGGCCCATGATTCGAGTTCCGCCCGTTGCCTGGATCGTCGCATTTCGCTCCGCGAAGAGCTTTCTTTCGCGTAGTGAAAGACGGCTGTTTTCCGCACTCCTGCATAGCGCATTGCTTGTCACTGTCTTCGCCGACGGCGCGCTTGCGCAGCGGCCTGAGCTTCCCGATGGCGACCCGGCCAAAACCTGGAAGGAAGCCGACTCCAACGACGGGCGTTGGAATGAGATGAACGTGGGGCGGTTCCTGGCCAGCGTGATCAACACGCCCGCGGGCAATGTGGCGAAGGGATTGTCGATTTCGCTCGGCGGAAAGCGTCAGGTGAGCGTTTGCTACGACACGCAAACTTGTTCGCTGAAGTCAGCCTGGAAGGACGGGTTTCTGAAGTTCAACTCGCGGCGGTACGGCATCACTAGCTCTCCGGCCATCAACGGAGAGGTATTATTCGCGGTTCAAAGCAACGCCTTCGGCGACGCCGAAGTGCAGTACGAAGGTCTGTATCAGAACGGCCCGCGGGTGGTGCTGCAGTACAAAGTCGCCGGCACGAGATTTCGCGAAACACCGTGGCTTCATGCCGATCAAGGTATCACCGTCGTCACGCGCACCTTCCAGATCGAACCGCATGACCAGCCGATGGTTATGAACCTGCTCGACCGCCGGATGAAAGAAACATTCGGCGGCGACGGCGGGCAAATTCGTTGGCTGGAAACCGGCGATCAGGCCCGGCTGGCTGGAATCGCCGCCACGCACAATGCGTACGCCCGGTTGGATGTTTCCGAAGACGAAAAGTACGTGCAACTCAAACTGCCGCCCAGCGACGCGGTACGCGAATTTACCGTTTTCTACCACGTTGGAACCAAGGATCAGAACGACGACTTCGCCCGACTAGTCGCCCAGCACCCTGTTGTTCCGGTCGTGAGCGAATTCCAAAAGCCAGGCGATGCGAATTGGCCCAAGTGGATTTCAACCGGCGGAAAGTTGGGCGACAGCGACGGCGCGTTCGCCATCGATACGATGCACGTGCCGTTTGACAATCCCTACAAGGCGCTGATGTTTACCAGCGGGCTGGATTTTCTTTCCAACGGAGACATCGCTGTTTGCACATTGCACGGTGACGTTTGGTTGGTACGCGGCGTTGACGAGGACCTGAGCGACGTGAAGTGGAAACGCTTCGCCACCGGGCTTTGCCAACCGCTGGGTTTGAAGGTGGTGGAAGACAAGATTTTTGTGCTTGGCAAAGATCAGATCACCCGGCTGCATGACCGCAACGGCGACGACGAATCCGACTTCTACGAGTGCTTTAACAATAGTGGGAAGACATCACTCGGTGGGCATGACTACGCGGCCTGCCTCGACACCGACGCCGAAGGCAACTTCTATTACATCCGGGCACACGAAGGGGTCTGCCGGGTTTCGACGGACGGCAAAACGCACGAGTCGATCGCCACCGGCTTCCGCAACCCGATCGGCCTGGGCGTTTCGCCGACGGGCTTGGTGACCGCCGCACCGCAAGAAGGAACTTGGACGCCATCATCGGCAATCTTTGCGATCAAGCAGGGAGGCTATTACGGCTTCGGCGGCCCGAAAAAGAATAGCGCCCGGCCGCTTGGTTACGACGCGCCGCTTTGCTGGATGCCGCGCAGCCAGGACAATTCCTCCGGCGGGCAACTGTGGGTGACCAGCGACAAGTGGGGTCTGCCCCGCGGGACGATGTTGCACACTTCCTATGGTCTTTGCACAGCGCTGATCGTGATGCCGCAACAAGTGGATGGGACCTATCAAGGCGGCACGGTAAAGTTGCCGTTGTTCTTCGAGTCGGGCGTGTGCCGCGGACGTTTTCACCCCGAAGATGGGCAGCTTTACGTTTGCGGGTTGATGGGCTGGCAAACGGCGGCGGCGAAGGATGGGTGCCTGCAGCGGGTTCGCTACACCGGCCGCCGTGTGAACATGCCAATTGGGTTGGAGGTGCGCGACGGCGGAGTTGCGATCACGTTCAGCGATCCGCTCGACCCCAAGTCAGCCGGCAACCCCGACAACTATTTCATCGAACAGCGGAATTACG
>CALBTA010000659.1 GCA_937967755.1 uncultured Planctomycetaceae bacterium
GGTTCAGTGCTTCGCGGTTGGGGTAGATGTAGATTGGCACGTGGCGGTCTGACGCGAACCGGCGCTCGCCGACTTGGATCGAATCTTCGCCCCATTCGATTGGCCCCCAACCATCGGTGCGTTTGATGAGCGCGTTGGACTGCGCGTCGCCCCACAGAATCAAATTGTAGTTGGCAACATCTTCGTCGGTGACTTCGGTGTCTTGCTTCACCCGGGGCGAGCCGCGGAAGAGCGCCCGCCAGCGATCGAGAAAGTGTTGCTGCTCGAACTCGACCCAACGCTGCACCGCCTCGTGGCGGCACTTGCCGGAAGGAAGAACGACCAGAAACGGAGCGAGGAACGCATCGTCAATCGGCCCTTGCACGCCGGGGAGTTTCACAATGGCACCGCGCTCCGTCGGGCCGGATTGCCAGGTGCCGTTGTGATGGATCAGCGAGACCATGTTCTTGCCCTCGGCGTCGGGGAACGTTTTGACTTGTAAGTTTTGTCCGTCAATTTCAACAGCTACTTCCGCCGGAAGTTCATCGTTGCGAAGCCGCAGCGCGGTGATGTTTTTGGTGGTGACTTGCAGTGAATCTTCAGCCGTTCGCTCGGCATCCACGCGAGAATCTTCCCAATGCTCCGCCAGCCCCATCACTTCCACCCAATGCATACGGTTGTACCGCAGCGTTCGCGTTTGCAGCGAAACGCTTTGCGGGTTGGTGTCCAGCCCTTCGTCACGCGCGGCTTTCATGCGGCGAAGGATTTCGGCGAGCGTGTCGGGGTGATACTTGTGCCCGGTGCCGGGGCCGATCAAGTGCGTAAGCTTCCGGCCCTCGGCGGCGAAGGCTTCTTCCATCACGCGGGCGGCCTGAATTTGCTTGTCGTTCTCTCCGCTGTAGGCGACCACCGGCAAGTTGAACAGGTTGCGGGTGTAGCACGGCACGTCGTAAACGCCCCACAGCTTCCTTTCATAGCGTGGAACGTCGGCAATTCTCGTGTTGGTATAGCGGGCCGTTTCGGCAAAGCCAGCGCCGGGGCTGATGGCGGCGAAACGGTCGGTGTAGTGGGCACCAACATGCCAACACCCGGCCCCGCCCATCGAAAAGCCCATCAGCACGATCCGGCGGCGGTCGATGTTGTACTGCGACGCGGCGTGGTCGATCGCCTCGATCACATCGATTTCCCCCGCCGACTTGAAGCCGATGCAGTGCCGCCCAAACGGATGCAGCACGATCGCATCGCCCGGAGCGATTTGACCGACGCGCGACTGACGCTCGACGAGAAACGCCAGGTTCGTCTTCTGGTCCCCTCGTCCGTGCAGCCAAACGTACAGCGGGGCCGGTTTACTCAGGTCGAGTTCTTCGGGAATCACCAGCCCATACGGCTGCACCGAACCATCGACTTTCGATTGATAACCGCGGACCACCGTTCCGCGCTGTTCCGTCCAGGGTGTTTCGCTCTTCGCCCACGCGTACAATCGCGTGCGAGCCGTCTTGAGCAACTCCATCGCTCGATCGGCATCGCCTTCATTGTAAAATTCGTCGTGCGCCAACGCCAGTTCCACGGCGGTGGTGAAGATTTCCACATCGGGCACGGTCTCCGCCTTCATGATGCCTTTCAGCCCTTTGATCTGCCCCTGCAAGCCGGCCAGTTCGAATTTCAACTTCGTCCGGTCGCTCGCCGAAAGCTGATCGCCCTTGGGTGGCAGGCGTCGTTCGATCGGCGCGATCGGTTCGGCCGTTGCCAATGTGCCGCAGGCCAGCGGAATGATCAGCGTCAGCAGGACTGCGGCTCGGCGGGTTGCGGTCATTGTCTTCCTTGGTGGTGATCGCGTGACACGGATCGGCGATCCGTGCTACGCGTTTTGCTATGTGATATGTGCCCCGCGGGTTTCTACGTAGACCGCGTAAAGCGATGTGCTGGCGGTCATGAAGAGGCGGTTCCGTTTGACGCCGCCGAAGCAGACGTTGGAGCAGATTTCCGGCAAGCGAATCTGCCCAATGCGGGTTCCGTCGGGGGCGAAGATGTGAACGCCATCGTAACCGTCGCCGACCCAGCCGGCGCTGGACCAAATGTTGCCGTCGACGTCGCAGCGAATGCCGTCAGCGAACCCGGCTTTCACCTCGCCGTCGACCTCTAACTTCATCGACGCGAACGTCTTGCCGCCGGCCAGTTTCGACTCGTCGACCACATCCCACACTTTGATGATTTCCTTCGCATCCGGGTAATGCGACTTGCCCGTGTCGGCGACGTACAGCTTCTTGTAGTCGGGCGAGAAGCACAGCCCGTTCGGTTTGAAGATTTCGTCGGTCATCTGTGCGAGCTTGCCGGTCTTCAGGTCCAGGCGGTAGACCGCTTCTTTCTGGTTGGGCTGTGGCGAATCGTTTTCGCTGCGGTTCCCTTCATAGTTCATCAAGCCGCCGTAACCGGGGTCGGTAAACCACACCGCCCCGTCGCGCGGGTGGACAACCGCATCGTTCGGTGCGTTGAACTGCTTGCCGTTGAACCCATCGGCCAGCACTGTCATGCGGCCGGAATGTTCGTACCGCACGACGCGCCGCGGGCCGTGTTGGCAACTGATCTGCCGGCCTTGGAAATCAAACGTGTTGCCGTTGCTATTGCCTGCCGGGCTGCGGAACCGGGTTGAGATATGCCCGTCGTCGTCGAGGTAACGCAACTGCACGTCGTTAGGAATATCGCTCCACAGCAAGTACCGCCCCACCGCATTCCAAGCCGGGCCTTCCGCCCACAGCATTCGCTTGCTGTGATAGATGCGTTGAATCGGCGTGTTGCCCAGGCGGTATTTCTTGAAGCGGTCGTCCAGCACAACCAGATCGGGATCGGGGTAGCGAACCGGCGGTGCGTCGTCGCTGTAGTCGCGGGCCAGCGCAGCGGGCGTCGCTGCAGCGGCGGTCGCAGCCGCGGCGGCGGAAAGGAAATGGCGGCGGTGGATGGTGAAGTTCGTTGGCATGGTGCGGCTCTCGACAATCGAATCAGAGGTAGGGTGCCGAAGGTGTAGAACGGATCGCCGATCCGTACTACACCTTCGGCATGACGGTATCAAACTAAGCGCCGCGCACCGGCGTGTCAAACTCCGACTGTTACGCGACAGCTTGACTTCAATTGAGTAGCCAGGCGCTAGCCGCCGACAAGTCGCGAATCACCGGCGGCTAGCGCCTGGCCGCTCAGTTAGGCGACGTCCCCCGCTGTCGCGCGCGCGGCGATCGTTCTACAATCGAAGGATGCAGATTATTTGTAACGGCAAGGCCCAACCCCTCACCGCGGGAAAGACCATTTCCGCGCTGTTGGAAGAGCTGCAACTTTCCGGCCCGGTCGCTGTGGAAGTGAACGAGCAACTTGCACCCAGGGAACAACACGACCAGTGGGTCCTGGCCGACGGCGACCGTGTCGAGATCGTCACACTTGTTGGCGGCGGGTAGTTTAGTGCGGAATGCGAATTGCGGATTGTTTGATGCGATCCGGACCCGCACAGCGTAGTTTTCGCGAAAGACAACACGTTTAGCGGCATTCGGTACGAATGCCCGGCAATAAACCAATGCTCCAACAACAGACAACTGAAACGACGATCGACGAGCAAGACACGTTCCAACTCGGTGCGCATACCCTGCACAGCCGGCTGATCGTCGGCACGGGTAAATACGAAACGTTCGAGATCATGCGCGATGCGCTTGACGAGAGCGGTTCGCATTGCCTAACCGTTGCTGTGCGGCGCGAGAAACTGTACGACGAGCAAGGGCACAACATCCTCGATTTCGTCGATCTCGATCGTTACATCTTACTGCCCAACACCGCCGGATGTTACACGGCTCAGGATGCCATCCGTGTTGCGCGCCTCGGCCGGGAGATTCTTCGCGGGCTGGAGAACCCCGGGGCCGATTGGGTCAAGCTGGAAGTTCTCGGTGATGCCAAGACGCTGTTGCCCGACCCGCTCGCCACGCTTGAAGCGACCGAGAAGCTGGTCGCCGAAGGTTTCTCGGTCCTCTGCTACACAACCGACGACCCGGTCAGCGCGAAGCGGTTGAAAGAAGCCGGGGCGACCGCCGTGATGCCTGCCGGCAGCCCGATCGGATCGGGCCAAGGGATATTGAACCCCAACAACATTCAAATTTGTATGGAGTACCTGAAGGAAGGTGATCCCAACTACCCGGTCATCATCGATGCCGGCGTCGGCACCGCCAGCGACGTGACGCAGGCGATGGAACTGGGCGTGGACGGTGTGCTGTTGAACACCGGCATCGCCTACGCCCGCGACCCCGTGCGGATGGCCCGCGCCATGAAAGCCGGCGTAGAAGCTGGCCGCGACGCGTTCCTGGCTGGCCGAATTCCCAAACGCCTGTACGCCACGGCCAGCAGCCCCGAAGACGGAACCATCACCCGCCTGCCGCGTTAGCGTGGAACAACTCTCCAAACTTGTTCCGAAAGGGAACTGCCAGCGGGACGCGAGGCCGCGAAGGAAGGGCGGGAATCGGCGAGCAAGTTTCCCGTTCTTTTCGTCTGCTCACTGTGGTTGTAAATTGAGGCTTTGATTCAATCGCCCTCAACCCAACCCTCTCGCAGATGAGAGGGAACTATGACCACCACCGACGACATCCTCGCTCCTGATGGCAGCATTGCGCGGCGGTTGGCGGGGTATGAGCATCGGCCGCAGCAGTTGGAAATGGCACAAGCGGTCGAGAGGGTGTTGGCCGATCAGAAGCATTTGCTCGTCGAAGCGGGGACCGGAGTCGGCAAGACGTTCGCCTATCTGGTACCGGCGATTCTGTGGGCGACTGAGAACGAAGGCGTCGAACCGGCCGACGAAGAAGACGACGACTATCGCCGGCGGGTGGTCATTTCGACCCATACCATCAGCCTGCAAGAGCAACTGCTAACCAAAGATTTGCCGCTGCTGAACAGCGTCATCCCGCGCGAGTTTTCGTCCGTGCTGGTCAAAGGGCGGCGGAACTACATCAGCCTCCGGCGGCTGAACATGGCCCAACAGCGGGCGTCGCAGTTGCTGCATTCGCAAGAAGAACTCGATCAACTGAAACAGATCGGCCGCTGGGCACGGACCACCACCGACGGGTCGCGCAGTGATTTATCGTTCAGCCCGTCGCCATCGGTTTGGGAGGAAGTCGCCAGCGATACCGGCAATTGCCTGGGGCGAAAGTGCGCGACCTATAACAAGTGCCACTACTTCGCCGCCCGCCGGCGAATGCAGCACGCCCAGATTCTGGTCGTCAACCACGCGCTGTTTTTCAGCGACCTGGCCCTCCGCCGACAAGGCGTCAGCATCTTGCCGAATTACGACGCGGTGATCTTCGACGAAGCCCATACGGTCGAAGCAGTCGCCGGCGATCACTTAGGGCTGGGGATAACCTCCGGTCAGATCGAATGGACGCTGACCCGGCTTTACAACCAGCGGACCAACAAGGGCTTGCTGGTCCACCACGGGCTGAAGGACTTGCAGATACTGACGGAGACCTGCCGCGACCGGGCCGATGATTTCCTTGGCTCGGTTGGTGAGTGGCTGGACGAGCGCGGCGGCGGGCGGTTCGGCGGCAGCGTGACAAAACGTGTGCGAACGCCGAACATCGTACCCAACGAATTGAGCGCTGAACTGAAACGGCTTTCCAACGGGGTCAAGGATGCGGGCGAAAACATCAAGGATCCGTCCGAGAAGCTGAACTTCATCTCCGCGGCCGACCGCCTGCTGGGTGTCGCCGGCGAGATCGAAGCGTGGCGGACACAGGAAATTAAAGAAGCGGTTTACTGGATAGAAAGCAGCCAAACGCGGCGCGGCTACCCGCGGATGAAGCTGGCGGCCGCCCCGATCGATGTCGGCCCCGAACTGCGAAAACACCTGTACAACGAGATCGACACGGTGGTGATGACCAGCGCCACGTTGTCGATCGGCAAAAGCCCCTCGTTCGACTTCTTTCAGTCTCGCGTCGGCCTGACGCAGTGCGAATCGTTGAGGCTCGGCAGCCCGTTCGATTACCGCGCGCAGGCGAAGTTGATCCTGACCAACGGCATGCCCGACCCCAGCGCCGACGCCGCCGCGTTTGGCAAGCAATTGGCGGCGATGGTTAGGCGGTATGTGGAACGAACCGACGGGCATGCGTTTGTGTTGTTGACCAGCTATTCCATGATGCGGAACCTGGCGAAGGAACTTGGCCCTTGGTTGGCGGCGCGGAATTTGGGGCTGTACGATCAATCTGATGGCACGCCAAGGACGCAGATGCTCGAGCGGTTCAAGGCCAACCCGCGGGCCGTGCTGTTGGGGACCGACAGTTTTTGGCAAGGGGTCGATGTACCGGGTGATGCGCTGACGAACGTCATCATCCCCAAGTTGCCGTTCGCCGTTCCCGACGCCCCGCTGACCGAAGCCCGCCTGGAAGCGATCCGCGAGCGCGGCGGCAACCCGTTCATGGAGTACTCGCTGCCCGAAGCGATCATTAAACTCCGCCAAGGGTTCGGCCGCCTAATCCGCGGCAGCGAAGACACCGGGCAAGTCGTCATTCTCGACCCGCGCGTGAAGACGAAGCGTTACGGCAGCCTGTTCATCGAATCGCTGCCCGATTGCGAGATTGTTGAAGAACCGATTGCGTCGGCCGACAAAGCCGTGTGATGCCGCGACATCCTTCGAAGCTGTTACGGGTTAGCGACACGCGGCCGCCACATGTCGCCAGTGGACTCCTTGAGCGCGGCAGGCTGGTTCTGCTCCGTGAAACCCGCTTCGACTTCAACTACTGCCGTGTCAACTTCAACCACCGGCGTAGCGTCCACCGCTGGCGGCTTCGCACTGCGCCGAGACGAAGTGCGTGATTCCTCCGGCGCTGTCTTTTCAACGACCGGTGCTTCCGGTTCAGCCGACTCGATTAACGAACTCGCTAGCCGGACAGCCGTTGTTGGGCTAGTCTCGGCGAGGTCGGCGGGGCTGGCTACCATCGATGACTGCCG
>CALBTA010000660.1 GCA_937967755.1 uncultured Planctomycetaceae bacterium
AAGCAGGAACTTGCGCGAACGCCGCCCATCCAGGCGAACGACTTGCAGTGAGCATGCGCCGCGCCGATAATTGGTTTGTGGGCAAAGTGCAAGTGAAAGGCGGCGAGAAATATGCAATCGACTCTTCGAAACTGTTTGACCATCTCGATCGTTGGCTTGTTGGCTTTGGCCGTCGTTTCGCACAGCAACTCCGCCCCCAAGCGGCAGTACAAGCGGATCAAGCCTGACACCAGCAAGGTCGACGCTGCGGGGACGTTTTTTGACGACGTCTTCAGTCAAGGGCTGCGCGGCGAGCGGCCGCCCAACCTGGGCAGCAGCGCACCCGTCGCGCCCGTTGGACCACCAGACGGCGGATCGACCGATCCGATGCCGATGGGAGGGGGTGACAAAAGTTGGGCCGAAATTGTTTCCGCCCAAACCATCGAAGATGAGATCAAGAAGATCAAACTTGAGTTGGATAAAGACGTAACGACTCCCACCGCCTTCAACGGGTTGGGGCACAAGCGGTGCCGCAAGCATTTCTCGATGCTGGGAATGCTGTTCGCGATTGCTGATTTGCATACCGCCGACGTGCGTTGGAAGGAAGAAGCGGCGGCTGCCCGTGATCTGTTTTCGCGGGCGGGAAGGAACTGCAAGGTCGCCACGCCGGCCAGCTATAACGAGGCGAAGCTGCGCAAGCAAGATCTGGCCGACATGGTCGCGGGCAGCACGTTGCAAGCCGCTGGAGAGCCGGCCGCGAAAGTCGATTGGTCGCTGGTCTGCGAACGTTCGCAACTGATGAAGCGGGTGGAGAAGTCGGTCAGCCGCTTGCGGGAATTGACCGCCAGTGCGGGCGAGTTCAAATCGAACACCGACGATGTGAAGCACGAGGCGGAACTGCTATCTGCCATCAGTGCGGCCCTCGTCCAAGACGGCATGCCTGACGGCGACGACGATGATTACGCCGCCTTCTGCGACACGATGAAGGACGCCGGCAAAGAAATCGTTGGCGCCACGAAGCTGGGCAACGTCGAAGCCGCCTCCAACGCAATGGGCAACATCACACGGGCATGCGATGAGTGCCATGAGATTTACCGGGGGTAGAAGCTCTTAGCGCGGCGGCGGCAAAGCTCCGGAGTGGGCGGCGTGTTCTGTGCGACGTAGCGGGATGGTGATTTTCGCGATGCCGCCATCTTGCTCGATGTGCGAAACTTTCACGTCGCCGTTTTCGAAGTAGATTTGATACGGCTTGCCGGTTAACGGATTCAATTCATACGGCGGGCGGCGCTGTTCCAAGGATACCGTCAGCGCGTTGGCCCACGCCTGCGTCCACGCAAGGTCGGTTGCTTGAAAGCGTTGCGCTTCTTCGATGTTTTGCAACAGCATGCGGTCTGCGACCAGCGGGTACTCGGGCGTCTTTTGCAATTCACCGAGTTGCGTGCGCAGTTTGTCAAATACCTTTTCCCGTTGAGAATACGGGCGGTCGCAAGCCGCGATGATTTCCCGCATCGATCGCAGATAGAAATGCTGGTCGGAGTCAATCGACCGAGTCGCGGCGGCCAGGAACGAATTCAAGTTGCCGCCTCCAGAGTGTTGGGCCAGTTCGTCTTCGGTCAGCAGCGAAAGGAGTTGGCCGTCGCGAATCATTTCGTACAGATGCAGCCCTTGTGCGCGGTCGCCGATCCAGGCGTCCGAATCGCTCGGCCAGTTGGTGAGTTGGGCTTCGACCAATGTTCGTAGTTGTTCCGTTTGCGACGCGTCGCAGCGCGAGTTGGCGGCGATCGCTTGCACGATTTGCAACACCTCGCGGCGCGACTCGCCCGCCGCCAGGCGGGAAACGACGTGCGGTTGGTCGCCAAGCAACTCGCACATCGCCAGCATCGCGGCAGTGGTTTCAATCGCGGCGTTCAGATCGCCGACGACCAATTGCTCTGCGGCCAAAAACATTTCCATACGGTTGTAGATCCGCGCGGCATCGACAAATTCAATACTTCGCCCTACACCTTGCGACAGGTTCAATTGAATGTGCCGCTTCGTCTGCGCCATCGCCCTACGCACCGCCTGGCGCGGCACGTCGTACTGCTGCCGAAGTTGGAACGCCCGCTGGGTGTTGATTGGATCCCACTGGAACTCTCCGGCGTCGAACAGCTTGTCCGTTTGACTGGCCGCCAGTTCAACTGCGCTGTTGTGAAATTCGGTGGTCAAGACGGCGGCAACTTCGACCGACGCGGGATCAGCGGTGGCATGTACTTCGTCAAGTTGCCTGGGCGTTGCCTGTTCGGAAGTCAAAAGTGCAAGCTCGGATTGCAGTCCGGGGTGGTGGGAGGCTTTCAAGCCCGGCAAGTCGGCGTAGGCCTCGAATGTTTCGCCGACTTCCGTTCCTTTTTTCCATGACGCATTCGGGCAGCCGATCGAAAAGGTGAGAACAACGGTGAGGCCGATCGATGGTACGGCGCGAAAGAAAGGGCGCATCGGCAGCTTTCCAAAAGCGTTTTGGGTTTCAGCGAACGCGGAACTGTACAAGAAACGCCGCCCCAATAGCCAGAGCATCGCGCTTCGACGGCCTTGGAAGACCGTCGTACCGGCAACGCTAGCTAGGTAGCGAAAACCGCTCGCCGAAACGGTTGATGTCCTGTTTGTCGCCCATCACAATCAGGGTGTCACGCTCGCCGAAAATGAATTCACTGCTGGGGTTGAAAATCATTTCGCCGTCTGACCGTTTGACCGCCAGCACCAGCAACCCGTGCGTACGGTGGGCTTCCGCTTCGCCGACGGTTTTGCCGATCAGCGATCCGGCGGGATCAACCACGACTTCATCGAATTCCAAATTCAGTTTGTTGCGGTCGGCGATCAGTTCGAAGAAATCCGCAGTGTGCGGACGCGTAATCATCCGGGCCATCTGAAACGCCCCGGTCGATGCCGGCATGACGACGCGGTTGGCCCCGGCTTGCAAGAGTTTCTTTTCCGTCGTGCGGTACTCGGCCCGGGCGATGATGTGAATGTCCTCGCGCATGCCGCGGGCGGTAAGCGTAATAAAGACATTGTCGGCATCGCTAGGTAATGTCGTCACGATGGAACGCGCCCGTTGGATGCCGGCATCGATCAGAAAATCTTCCTCAGTCGCGTTCCCGCTGAGGATCAGATACCCCTCATCGTCAGCATCAGTCACGCGCTCCGCCGACTGTTCGATCACCACAAACGGAATTCCCTGCTGATCCAAGTCCTGTGCCAAGATGCGCCCGATGCGCCCGAAGCCGCAAATGATCACGTGATTGTGCAACCGTTCGATCTCTTTGGTCATTTTGTGTTTCCCCATGACACGTTGGATTTCGCCTTCGGTCATTAGCTGCAAGAAGCCGCCCATCGCATACGCGCCGGCGGTTAGCCCGATGGCGATGACACCAACGGTGAATAACTTTTCGGCGTTGGTCGGAGGGTCTTCCCCGGCCGGCGTGTCGCCATAGCCCACGCTGGTCACAGTGATCACCACCATGTAGACGGAATCGACCCAGCTTCGCTCAAAGAAGAAGCGGTAGCCGCACGTGGCGGCCAACAGCGTAATGCCGAAGACCACCGCGCCCAGGCGAATGCGTTCAATCGCCGAATTCATGTCGGCCGTCCATGCCAGTTGGGGAACGAGGGAGAAATCACTTCGTCCGATAATCCCTCTCCTGCTGAGAGGGTAGGGTGAGGGCAAAAAGCCAATGCCGAAGTGTTTTCTCCCTCGTTCCTACGTCGTATACTCCGAATTGAACCGCACGTACTCGACGGTCAGGTCGCTGGTCCAAAAGCGGCATTGGCCTTCGCCGCTCCCGACGGTCAAGTCGATCTTGGTTTCGCGATTCTCCTTGATCGACGCGCTGACCGCGGCTGCGTCAAACGCCACCGGGCTGCCACTTTTGTAAAGCAAGTGCCCGTTGATGCAAAGATCAACCTCCGCCGGGTCGAAGCTAACGCCCGCGTACCCAGCGGCGGAAACGATGCGGCCCCAATTGGGATCGCCTCCGGTGATGGCCGTTTTCACCAGCGGGCTGTCGGCGATGGTTTGGGCGATGCGCCGGGCGGCTGCCCTGTTTTCGCAGCCCGTCACGTCGATGGTAATCATGTGTGATGCGCCTTCTCCGTCGGCGGGAATCATGCGGGCCAGTTCGATGCAAACTTCCGTGAGTGCCGTTTCGAATTGTGCCAGTTCATCATTGCGAATCAAAGCGCCGCCGGCTGCGCCCGATGCGACCGTTAGCAGCGTGTCGTTAGTGCTGGTATGCCCTTCGACGCTGATGCAATTGAACGATTGATCCGCCGCACCTTGCGTGAGCCGTTGCAGATCCTCTTTCGTCAGCGCGGCGTCGGTCATGATCAGGCCCAAGAAGGTCGCCATGTTCGGGCCGATCATGCCGGCCCCTTTTGCGATTCCGGTCACGGTGATCTCTCTGCTACCAAGCGAAAGTGTTCGCCCGGCCATTTTCGCGCCGTTGTCGGTGGTCAGAATTCCCCGCGCGGCGGCCAGCAGGTGTTCTTCCGAATCGCCGAGTTTCTCTGCGGCGGCGGTAATGCCGGCAGTGATCTTTTCCATTGGCAAATGGTGACCGCTGATGCCAGTAGACATCACCAGCGCCTGCTCATTCGCGACACCGAAAACCTCACCCGCCAGGCGGGTCATTTCTTCCGCGTCGCGCATCCCTTCTTCGCCCGTACAGGCATTGGCGTTGCCTGAATTGACTACGATCGCCCGAACCGAATCGCTGGGCGTTCTGGCCCGATCGACCAGCACCGGCGCGGCGCAAACCAGGTTCTGCGTATAGACGCCGGCCGCTACGGCTGGCTGGTCCGTGACGACCAACGTCAGGTCTTCTTTGGCCGGGTTTCGCTTCACGCCGGTATGCACGCCGGCGACGCGAAAACCTTGAGGAATGGAAAGGGGCATGTCGTACTCAGAACCCGGTTGTCTCTTCAAAACCGCACATCAAATTGAAATTCTGCATCGCCACGCCCGATGCGCCTTTGAGCAAGTTATCCAGCGCGGCGATCACCATCACTCGATCACGCACAATCCGGGCGGTGACGTGAAAGTTGTTCGTTCCCGCGACGTGACGGGTTGCTGGCAGATGATCGACGACTTGCACGAATGGCTCTCCTTCATACGCGCCGTGCAATACCGACAGCACATCGTCTTGCGAAAGCTGCCGCGCCGGGCGGGCGTAGATGGTCGCCAAGATGCCGCGATCCATCGGCACCAAATGCGGCGTGAAGATCACGTTTACCGGTTCGCCCGCGACCGTCGTAAGCACCTGTTCAATCTCGGGCGTGTGGCGGTGCTTGCCAACCCCGTAAGCCGAAATGCTCTCGTTGGCTTCGCAGTACAGCGTGTTCAATTTCGGTGTGCGGCCCGCGCCGCTGACGCCGCTTTTGGCGTCGATGATGATATCGTTCGGAGCGATCAACTCTTCCCGCAATAGCGGCGCAAGGGCCAATATCGATGTGGACGTATAGCACCCCGGGTTCGCGACCAACTGTTGGCCATGAATTTGCTCGCGAAACAACTCCGGCAACCCATAGACGGTGTTGCCGACACGCCCCGGGTCAGGGTGCTCGTTCCCGTACCACTGCATGTAAACGGCGGTGTCGCTCAGACGGTAGTCGGCGCTAAAGTCGACCACCTGCTTGCGGGCGTCCACCAGCGGAGCGACAACTTCGGCAGACGCCGCGTGGGGCAGGCAACTGAAAACGAAGTCTGTCCGCTTGACGATCTCTTCGAGGACGAGATTCTCCAGCGACAGATCTAAGCACCCGGAAAGCGCTGGGTGCGCGTCGGTCACGTGCGGCCGATCATCGCTCCGTGTGGTCAGTGCGGTAATTTCCACCTGATTGTGACGCAGCAGCAGCCGCATCAGTTCGAAGGCGGTGTACCCGGTCGCTCCTAAAATTCCTACGCGGACGCTCATGGGGCAAGTTCGCAGCGCTGCGGGCGCGTTGTTGGAATGCGGTAAACCATATCATCATACCGCCGATAAGAGACCAGCCAAAGGGCAGAGGTTCACCTGTCCCGGAAATCAAAGTAGCAGGCACAGTTCCTGTGCCGTCCACCAAACTTGGGGAGGTTCAACGGGGACGCCGAAAACCAACCGGCGGGTATTGGGGATCCAGCGGTGCCGCGGGCCCGGTTAGACGATGGGGCAGACTGAGCGCAAGATGTCGATGATCAACCGCGCGCGTAAGACTACTCACACCGCGCGCAAACGTTCGACGGCATCGCTCTTCGGAAAGGTACCGATCGCTTCGATGCTGGCAGTGACCCGGGCGACGCGGGAGTTAATGGTGAGTAGAATAGGCGGTATTGATTGCGTCTGGAAGTTGCCTATAACCCGTTTCCTGTTGACCGATATGTCCGCTCCCCTTGTTTTAGCGATCACCGGTGCCAGTGGGGCGGTTTATGCCGTGCGGCTGTTGGAAGTGCTGGTGAATGTGGGGCAAGATGTGCACTTGACGATCAGCCCGAGCGGGGCGGTGGTGTTGAAGCATGAGTTGGGAATTGCGGTTGATCTGCATGATTTTCAACTCAGCCAACTGATGTTGGAAGCGGGCGCATCAACTTCCGACAGCAAGCTCGGTCTTTTGAGAGAGCAAGCGGGCATCTCCAGCGGCGACAGTCATGTGCTGGCCGTCGGCACGGGAGACCACGGCACGGTGGATTATTTTCACTACAAAGATTTCATGTCGCCGATGGCCAGCGGATCCGCGAAGACCGCCGGGATGGTGATTTGCCCGTGCAGCGGCGGAACGCTGAGTTCGATCGCCCATGCGGCCAGCGGAAATTTGATTCATCGGGCGGCCGACGTGCATTTGAAAGAGCAACGCAAACTGGTGTTGGTTCCGCGTGAAACGCCGCTTTCGGTGTTGCAATTGGAAAACATGCACCGCGTCGCCCAGGCAGGAGCGGTCGTGCTGCCGGCGATGCCGGGTTGGTACCACGGGGTC
>CALBTA010000661.1 GCA_937967755.1 uncultured Planctomycetaceae bacterium
AATTGACGCTGCGCCTTTGTGAGCGGGCCGCCGAAGAGGGTGTTCCGATTTATTTATACGGTGGAGCGAATGACGAAATCCTCAGCGATCTTCAGCAGAATCTGCTGGAGAAGTTTCCGAAACTTCAAATCGCCGGAGCCGAGTCGCCGCCCTTCCGCCCGCTGACGGAAGAGGAAGACGAGGAAGTTGTGGAGCGGATCAACGCCAGCGGCGCGGGGATCGTCTTCATCGGGCTGGGATGCCCCAAACAAGACCACTTCGCCTACGAACACAAGGGGCGTATCCAAGCTGTGCAGGCATGCGTTGGAGCCGCGTTCGATTTTCACGCTGGCCGCACAACGATGGCGCCGGCTTGGATGCAGCGGAACGGGTTGGAATGGTTCTATCGATTGTGCAGTGAACCGCGCCGATTGTGGAAGCGATATCTGGTGACAAACTCGCTGTTTTTGAAAAAGCTTCTATCACAATGGATGTTGGCACCTCGCCGTCGGGCGCAGCCGGCAACCGAACCAGCTTAGCCAACGTTCGTCGCGGAACATCGCTTTTATCACTTCGATTTCATTTTCACGGGAGTTCTTAATCATGTCGAACAAAAACATCCTCGTCGCCGGCGGCGGCGGTTTTATCGGTGGGCACCTTGTCGCCCGTTTGCTGGAACGTGGTTTCACCAACATTCGCGTGGTCGACATTAAACCGACCGACCAGTGGTACCAGGTTTTAGACAATGCCGAGAACGTCGTCGCCGACTTGCAGATTCTCGAAAACTGCAAAGGGGCCTGCGAAGATGTCGACATCGTCTACAACCTGGCCGCCGACATGGGTGGCATGGGCTTCATCGAAAACAACAAGGCCCTCTGTATGCTGTCGGTGTTGATCAACACGCACTTGCTGATGGCCGCCCACGAGATGGGTGTCGACCGGTTTTTCTACGCAAGCAGCGCGTGCGTTTACAACGCCGAAAAGCAAAAGCGCGAAGACGTCGTCGCGCTGAAGGAAGAAGACGCCTACCCAGCGATGCCGGAAGATGGTTACGGTTGGGAAAAACTGTTCAGCGAACGAATGTGCCGGCACTACCGTGAAGACTTCGACCTGACGACGCGTGTTGCGCGCTTCCACAATGTGTACGGGCCGTTTGGCACGTGGGACGGCGGACGTGAAAAAGCACCGGCCGCGATTTGCCGCAAGGTGATTCACGCGGTGGCGACCGGAAACCACGAGATCGAAATCTGGGGCGACGGCAATCAGACCCGCAGCTTCATGTACATTGACGATTGCCTGCAAGGCATAGATATGATCACCCAAAGCGACATTGAAGTGCCGATCAATCTCGGCTCGAACGAATTGGTCACCATCAACGGGCTAGTCAGCATCGTTGAGGAGATCGCTGGTGTTACGCTGAAGCGAAACTACAAGCTCGACGCCCCCAAAGGTGTCAACGGCCGTAATAGCGACAACACATTGATCCAGCAACTGCTCGATTGGGAACCGGGCATCCGCCTGCGCGACGGCATGGAGCGGACCTACGCCTGGATTTACGACGAATACATGGCCCGCGAAAAGAGTGCCCAACCGGTCGCGGCCCAATAGGCGATTGCCAGTGCTGTCGTAAGGATCGCCGATCCGTACGACAGCACTGCGGGCGACCCGGTGTTACGTCACGTTGGCAAGAACATGGGCGAATCAACATCATTGGTCTACGCCGTCGTCATAACCTACGACGGTTTGCGTTTTCTCGACGGGTGCCTCAGCACGCTCCAAGGCACACGCTACGACAACCTGCGCATTCTGCTGGTGATCAACGGTTCGTCCGACGGCTCAGAGGAATTCGTCACCTCGTCGTTCCCCAACGTCGAAGTGGTTTCCTTGTCCGAAAACATCGGCTGCCTGCCCGCCTGCAATTTAGGAGTTGAGCGCGCGATCGAGCGCGGAGCCGAGTACGTCGTGTTGTGTAACGACGACATCGAAGTGCTCGACGACCGTTGGCTGGCAGCAACGATCGAAGCGATGGAAAAAGACGAATCCATCGCGCTGGCCGGCTTCGATGAGCAGACGACGCGTGAAGTGACAGTGCCCGGTCAAATCGATTTCACAGAAGTGGATGACCTGGTCGGTTTCGCGCTCGTCATCCGGGCCCAGGCGCTGAAGTTGCTGGGAATGTTCGATGAACAATTTCCAGTATTCGCCGCTGAAGATGACCTGCTCGCTCGGGCGCAGCGCGCCGGCTACCGGTCGGTGCAGTCCAATGTTCCGTTTTTGCACTTCGGCGGCGGGACGATCGGTCGTTTAACGCCGGACATCTCACTGCAACAAATGTGCTGCGCGCTGCGGATGTGCATCAAACACCGCGGTCCGCTGCGAACCATCGCCCGCTGGCTGCGCATTGCCGAGATCGCCTGCAACCCGTGGGCGTTCTCATTCAATCCCGCTGACGATGGCCACGTTCGCATGCGCGGCAAGGGAAACCCGCTTTTGGGGGCGTGGCTATGGGTGCGGGCGACGATCTGGAATCTAACGCACCTGCGGGAAACGCTTCGCGCCAGGCGGCGCGATAACTGGCGGATACACGACGCGCAAGAGGCGCTTGCCCGGCCGCAGCCACCGCAAGCCGCGGCGGTTCAACCCGAAGAACGTATCCAAACGTCACAACCGCTTGCAGCGACGGTCGGATCATCGGCGGCTGCTTTGAAACGGTAGTCTTTTGTTGATCGCCAGCAGGGTGAAATCATACTGAGACTTACACCGGCGGCTGGTCAACCTAGTTGCGGTTTCGCGTTGGAATTCGCGCCCAATCTCGCTCCGGCTTCTTCTCTATGCGTACGACCGAATTCAGCCAACCCGACGCCATTTTGGTCCGCACACCGCGGCCTCAGTGCCCGCTGTGCGCTGAGTCCGACACCCAGTTAGTCGTCGCACTGCGGAATCTGCCGGTTCACATCGGGCGGTTGTGGGATTCGAAAGAGAGTGCCAAAACCGCTCCGCGCGGCGATGTCGAACTGACCTTTTGCCGCTGCTGCGGTTTCGTCTTCAACGCCGCTTACGATGCGAAGAAGTTGCAGTTTGAACCGGGTTACGAATACTCGCTGCACCATTCGCCCAGCCATTTGGCGTTCTTAGAGGCGACGGCGGATCGGCTGGTAGAGCGATACGATCTGAAGAACAAAGACATAGTCGAAGTGGGCTGTGGAAGCGGGTTCTTCCTGAAACTTCTTTGCGAACGGGGCGGCAACCGTGGTTGGGGTTTCGACCCGGCCGTTGATTCTCGCAGCGAAATCTCCGCAGGTGAAGGGTCGGTCACATTGATTCCCGAATTCTACGGCGAGGCCCAGTCGGACGTTCCCTGTGACTTGCTGGTTTCGCGATCGATGTTCGAGCTTGTTCCGAAACCGGTTGAGTTTCTTCGACAGATGCGGCGGACGTTGGGTGACCGAACGGGTGCGCGGTTTTACCTCGACATTCCCAACACCAGCTACGTCTTCCGCCACCGGGCATCGTGGAACTTATTTTACGAACAATGCAACTACTTCGTTGAAGAGACTTTGGTGAAGGCGTTTCAAAGTTCGGGCTTCGACGTCCTCGACGCGGGCGAATGCTTGGGCGAGGGTTACTACCTGTTCGTGGAAGCAGCCCCAAGCGACAGCGGTAAGTCAGCTTGGCGACGCGGCGACCGGCTGGCGATTCCGAGTGAACTAACCGCCTTAGCCGATCACCACCAGCAGCAACTGGATCATTGGCGCTGCTGTTGTGAATCGTGGCGGCAAGAAGGCAAACACGTGGTCGCCTGGGGTTCGGGCGGTAGGGCGATCAACTTTCTGAATCTGACTGCGGCAGGCGAGCGAATCGAACACATCGTCGACATCAATCCCGCGCGGCACGGTGGCTTCGTGTCGGGAAGCGGGCAAAAAAATATCGCACCCGAGGAACTTGCTTCGATGCAGCCCGATGTGGTCGTCATCACCAACAACCTATACGGCGACGAGATTCGCCAGCACGTGGCATCCCTCGGCATTCAGTGTGATTTTGTGGAAATCTAAAGCTATAGGTCGGATTGCTTATCCGCCTAGTGAGACTCATGAGCAACTCCAACATCAACCTCTGCGACAGCTTCGCCGGCAAGTCGGTCTTCGTCACCGGCCACACCGGGTTCAAAGGCAGTTGGCTTTGCCTGTGGCTGCACTGCTTGGGAGCCAAGGTGACCGGCTTTGCGCTCGAGCCGCCCACATCCCCTAGCCACTTTGACGTCGCGGGGGTCGAAGACATTTTGTCCGAACACCACATCGGCGACATCCGCGACGCGGGCGCTTTGGAAATGGCAATGCAGAAAGCTAACCCCGATCTGGTGTTGCACCTGGCGGCTCAGTCGGTCGTTCGCGAAAGCTATCGCATTCCGCGTGAGACGTTCGAAATCAATGCGATCGGCACGGCAGGCGTGCTCGCTGCGGTCCGCCAGTTGTCCCAACCCGTTTCGGTCGTCTGTGTCACCAGCGACAAGTGTTATGAGAACGTCGAACAAACTTGGGGCTACCGCGAATGCGATGCCATGGGCGAACACGACCCTTACGGCGGCAGCAAGGGCGCTGCCGAACTGGTCATCCGCAGCTACCGCCATTCGTTCTTCCCGCCAAACCAATTGCACAACCACGGGGTGAAACTCGCGAGCGCACGTGCCGGAAACGTCATCGGCGGAGGCGATTGGACGGTTGACGCGCTGATTGTCGACATCGTCACGGCGATGGCCGCGGGCGACCCCGTACAAATTCGCAGTCCCGGCGCTTACCGCCCGTGGCAGCATGTGTTGCAAGCGCTCAGCGGCTACCTAACCCTCGCAGCTCGGCTGCTGAATTCAAACGACCGGATCTATCAAAGCGGTTGGAACATCGGCCCCGCCGCTGGCAACGAACTGCCCGTCCGCGACATCGTTGAACTCTTCCTCGACGAATGGGGCGAAGGGAGTTGGGTCGACGTCAGCAACCCTGACGATCCGCCCGAAGCGAACATCCTACGGCTCGCAATCGACAAGGCAATCTGGCAACTCGACTGGCGGCCCGGTTGGGACGTTACCGAAACCTTGAAGCAAACGGTCGCCTGGTACCAGGCGTACCACGAAGGCGCGACTGACATGCGGGCGGTGAGTCTGCAACAGATTGAAAAGTACGAATCGGCCATCGGTTGGTCGCCAGCATCCGCAGTTGGGGCTTCTAGGCACCGCGAAATCGAAAGCACTGCGTAGCACATGGTGGCTGGAAGCCCCCGATACGACCCATGCAATTCACCCGCACCAACATCCCCGACGCCTACATCATCTCGCTCGATCCGCAGCGGGACGAGCGCGGTTTCTTCGCGCGCGCCTGGTGCCAGCGGGAGTTGGAAGAGCACGGGCTTTGTGCCGACGTGGTGCAGTGCAACATCGGCTTCAGCGAGAAGGCAGGCACAGTTCGCGGAATTCATTGGCAGAATGAACCGCACGATGAAGTCAAGATCGTCCGTTGCACCCGTGGCGGGGTGTTCGACGTGATGGTTGATGTGCGGCCCAACTCGCCGACATACGGACAGCATCACGCGATGGAGCTTAAGGCCGCCGACCGCACGTTGCTATACATTCCCACCGGCGTGGGGCACGGCTATCAGACGTTGTTTGATGATTCGGAAGTGTTCTATCAAACCTCGCAGTTCTACCACGCGGAAAGTTGTGACGGTCTGCGCTACAACGATCCGGCGCTGGCCATCGATTGGCCGCTGGAAGTTTCGGTCATTGCCGACCGCGATTTAACCTGGCCCGATTTCGCATTGCGATCAGCGGCGGCCCTTTCGACGGAGGACCCGCAATGATCATCGTCGACACCGCTTTGAAACAACGCGAAGCCGAAGGCAAACCGCTACGCGTGGCGCTGGTGGGTGCCGGGTTCGCCGCGCGCGGCGTCGCGCAGCAACTGCTGACTCCATTGCCCGGCATGCGGCTGGCGGCAATTGTGAACCGCACCGCCAGCAAGGCAATCGGGCTGTTCCATGAATCAAGCAGTTCGCCTGTTGATTGTCAGACGTAAAAAGCGTCAGGCTCAAGCT
>CALBTA010000662.1 GCA_937967755.1 uncultured Planctomycetaceae bacterium
AGAAGGCCACACAAGGCACCACCAAGATGACCACGACCTCTTCTTGGGAGACGATCTACAAACAGCGGTTCCCCGTGCCCGATAATTACCTGGTTCGCGCCCGCGCTGATCTGCAGCGCGTCAACCCGGCCGCCTATCCGGCGCCAGTGCCGCTCGACAAACCTTTGTTCCCGCAAGACAAAATCCGCGAGGACCCCGAAATCTACCCGCCCGAACAACCGCGGGTGGTCGCAACCTATGGGGCGATGGCGATCAAGGATGCGGATGCTGGCGACACCCGAGGTGCAAGCGGCCTGGACGATGGCGTTCGCGCTTACCCGCCCGAAACACGCGAGTACGTTGACCAGTTCGGCACGGCCGGTGTTTCTCCCGGTGCGAAACTGACAAGCCGTTTCGTCGTCGCGGTCACCGCGTTGGCGCCGATTCGGAAACAAACCAACGAATTTCAAAGCGTGCTGGGTGAGACTGCCGGCTTCCAAAGCGCCCGCGACATGCAGCCCAATTACGGCATGTTCGAGACCGCCGAAGAGGACGCCTTCGGCCGGGACTACTACCGCATCGAACGCGCGGAAGTTGCGGCCGACGGAACCATTGGCGAGTTCGTGGCCGGCTGGGGCGATCCCCGCCTGGCGAAGCACAAGTTCGGCACGCGAATCGCCAACTACCTGCAATCGCAATGGGCCGGCGGAGGCGCAGCGCCCGCGGCTGGTCCTAACTCGGCCGGCGATGAGTTTCCCGCCGCTCGCTATGTCGACACGCGCTTCGCCATGAACGTGCCGCCGATCATGTTGCGGCACTTGCCGCCGCTGGCGAACCACCCGGCCATTCCGACCGCCGCGGAAGAGAAAGAAGCCGAAGCCGAACCTGGCAATACCGGCGAGGAACCCGTCTTTGGCGATCCTCTTTCGGGCGGAAACACAACCCGGCCCGCGACCCCAACGCCCGGCAGCCAGCCCGCGTTCGTCCGCGGGGAAGAGGGCGCATTCTCCGGCGGTTCCACGCTACCCATTGAAGACGTGGAACACCTGTTGATCCGCTTCTACGACATCTATGCCGAACCGGGTAAGTCGTATGTCTATCGGATCAAGCTGTTCGTGGAAGACCCGAACTTCCCGCTCGACCCGGCTGCTCGTCCGGCGAACCGCAACCTTTCGTCCGACGTGCTGGAACGGCTGAACCGCCGCCCCAACAAGAGCGTTTGGTGGCGGGAGTCGCCCTACAGCGAAGTCAGCGCGGTGGTGCGTGTCCCGGAAACCCAAAAGGTACTCGCCGGCCCGGTCGACCCCGGCAAAGTCGCCCGGCCACCCAATCGCGATTTCGAAATCCGCCAGGCGGAACGCGTCGCCAAGGTCATGGCGCTCGTGTGGGATGACGAAGAGGCGCTCGACGTCCCCGGAATCGTTGAGGCCCCGCGCGGAAAAGTCGTCAATTTCACCTCCGATACCGAAGCGATTGACCCCAGCGCCAATGGGCTGCGGAAGATTACCGGGAAGAAGTTTGAGACCGGCTCCATCGTATTGGACATCCGCGGCGGTGATTGGTTTACGACCAAGAAGCTCCACTCCGTACCTGGGGAAATTTTGTTGCTCGACTCAGACGGCAATCTGACCATCCGCAGCGAGGTCGAGGACGCCAAGACCTACAACAACCACAACTTCCCCGAAGAGGCGGAACTGACGCCAGACGATCCGCTCATCCCCGGAGGAGGCGGCACCGATCCAGGCCGCCCGGGAAGCGGGGAAATTGACTTGTTTGGAAGCTAGCAAATTGCAAGTAGCAGAAGTCGTGAGACTTCTGGCGACTATTAATGGCTTTCTCGTTCCCGAGTTCTCACGAGCTCTCACGACCTTGGCTATAGGTCGCTGCCACCAGATGGCAGCGACAGCACTGTTTCAGCAAGCAATTTCTAAAAGCAGAAATATTTTCGCTCGGCGTCAAGGATCGACCTTGACCTCTCTTTAGCGGGCAGTTATTTAACTCCCCTCTCTTCTGCTTCACTAGTCACAACACGAAAACTCCTGCGCATGTTCAGCGGCCAAGTTGGCGGCCGAACCGGCGCGGCGCTGCCTGGTGTGCGAGTTCTCGCATGGGCTGCCGCGGCGAATCCAGGTGCAGGCCAACAAACAGGAACTTCGCGTCTATCACTTCGCGCAAGGTGGGAACCTAATGGTCATGATTTGCTCTCGAATGAATTTGACAACGACTAGCCTGTTGGCCACGGTGGCTGCCATGGCGGCGACGGCATCATCGCTCGATGCATCGCCAACCGCGATCGCCAGCCCCGATGCCGCCGCGCAACTTGCCGCGGGCCAACTCTTTGAATTCGGAACTGGTGAAAGCCAACCGGCCGCCCAAACGCCTAGCGAACGAGCCATTCCCCGGCTGTTGGGAAATCGCGGCGGCTCGGGCGACGTGACCGCCCAGCGCCCCGATCCGTTCCAACAGGGCGACCGCCAATCGGCTGTCGATCAGTTGACCTCCTCGTCGAAGGTCCAAGTGGCCGCCTACCTCGACAAGGGCCGAGCCGCGCTTGCCCAAGGCGATAAGGCAGGAGCCGAAGGTTGGTATCACAAGGCCGCCGCGATTGATGCGACCTTCAGCCGCGGCGAATACTCGCCGGCACAGTTGAAGGACGAATTGATCCGCGCTGGTGTGAACCCGGCGAACCTCAGCCGCGCTCCGAAAATCAATTCGCGCTTCGGCGGCGGCAATGGAATACCCAACGCCAACGACCAACGCGAATTGCCGCAACTGAGTTCACAGCGCCAAGGGGGTTCGGCCTTTGCCAACCGCGTGATTGACGATCCTTCCGCCGCGGCTCGCAACGACAACATTCCCCGCGAGGTTGCACAAGCCGGCTACAACCAGCCCGCGTTCATTCCGGGCAAACCGCTGCAACAAGATCCGCGGGAGCGCAGCAACCAGTTGCTTCGCGACGCCCGCAAAGCCCTCGCCGCTGGCGACGCGAATCGGGCCAGCCAATTTGTCGACGACGCCAACCGGCTGGGCCTGCGTTATGAATCAAATGAAGATTCGCCCTTCAAGGTCGGCCGATTGATTGAAGGACATCGGAAGCTGATGTCGGCCGGGGCGCTCAATAACCCGCAGTCTCAATCGCCGCAATTCAAGCGCAGCTACGCACAGCTTCTGATGGATCAGGCCGATGGCTTGATGCAATACGGCGAATTGGATGCCGCGGAAGCAGTGGCCCGCCGGGCGTTTCAAACGCAAGCCGACTTCGGAAGTTTTCAACGCACCCCGGCCCAACAATTGGCGCAAATCGCCTCGCGCCGCCGCGATGGCGGACCATCCAACGCCACTCAAGGATCGCCCGAACGGTCGCCTACTGGCACAACTCATCCCAAAACGCGCGAAGCGGTCGCTCTGTTGGCCCAAGCCCGCGCAGCGCTCGCCCGCGGCGAAGCGCAACGTGCCGAGCAACTCGCTCAACAGGCGAAGAGCTTTAACATTCCCGATCACCAATACGGACAAGGGGCCGACCGCCCTTGGATGGTGCTGCTGGATATCCAACGCGCCGGCGGCAACCGCTCGGGCGTTCAACAAGCCGCCAATTTCGAGCCGGCTGGCCCCTCGGGCAGCCGTTTCTCGGTCGAACCTGGGGTCTACCGCCCCGAACAGGACAACTCGCGTGTCATTCCGGCGCAAGCCCTCGCCCCTTCCGAAGGCCCCTACCGCCTGACGGAAGGCCGCCGCCTGTTCGAACAAGGCGAGCAAGCTTTGCTGGACAACAAAGTTGACGTCGCGGTTGGCCACTTACGCAACGCCTGGAAGTACGAGCGGCAGCTCGATCCGGCGACGCGAAACCGCCTGCAAACCTATCTGCAAGACCTGGCGACCAATCGCAACCCAGCCGACGGCGTGCCGACGCAGATCGACGACGTCGAAGCCCGCACACAAATCGCGATGCAACAACTCTTCAGCGACGTCAGCCGGACGTTGCGCCAGGCGGAACAGCTCCGCGAGCGTGATCCCAAGGGCGCGATGGAACGCTTAAAGCAATTGCGCGAAGAGATCGGCAAGAGCGAAGTGCGGGCAGCGATTCGTGATCAACAGATCGCTCGCATCGACCGGTCGATCAGCAGCTTGGAGCGGTATATCGAAGACCACCGCGCCATCATTGAACAAGAAGAAGCCAACCGCGCGATCTACGCCGACGTTCAGCGCGGCCGCGAAGTGCGAATCGAAGTACAACAAAAGCTGGCCGAGCTGGTTGACGAGTTCAACCGGCTGCTCGACGAACATCAATTCGCCGAGGCCGAGGCGGTTGTCCGCCAGGCCCGCGAACTGAGCCCCGACGAGCCCGTGGTGCAAACCATGATGTGGCAAGCCCGCTTCGTACGCCGCGTGCAGGCTGGCATGGCCATTCGCGAGCGTAGCGAAGATGCAACGGTCAACGCCCTGATGGCTGTCGACGAATCTTCGATTCCGTTCGACGACCGCGACCCGTACCGGTTGCCCGATGTGCGTTACTGGCAAGATCTGACCGACCGCCGCGCTCGTCACGCCGGCGACCACCGCCGACGCATGACCGAGGCCGACATCGCGATTCACAACGCGCTGAAGACCAAGGTCGATGTCCGCTTCGACGAACGTCCGCTTTCAGAAGTGATTCACACGTTGGCGGCTGGTGCCGGTATCAACGTTCACCTCGATCGCCAGGGCCTGGCTACCGAAGGCATCACCAGCGATACGCCGGTTTCGATCAACCTGACGCAACCGATTTCTCTGCGAAGCGCTCTCAACCACATTCTGCACGAGTTGCGGTTGAGCTACATCGTGCAAGACGAAGTCCTGAAAGTGACCAGCGAGC
>CALBTA010000663.1 GCA_937967755.1 uncultured Planctomycetaceae bacterium
TTCATCCGACAACCGAAACGCTTCCGCATCGGTCAGGTCAAGCGACGAAAGCAGTTTGCCAATGGGTTGGTGTTGTTGGGATAGGTCTGCGGTCAATTTAGAAGCTCATATGAATGGTCGAGGAAACTCCATCTTGGAAGTAGCACGGATTGCCAATCCGTGGCGCTTTCTTGATGGTTCGGTATGCGCGCGGGTGCTACGGATCGGCGATCCGTGCTACCGTCTGGAATATGTTATACTGCTTTGCTTTCCCTTCATTGTGAACTGAACGGATTGCCATGCAGTTGTTTTTGATACGTCACGCCCAATCGCAAAATAACGCCCAGCCAGAGCACTTGCGCGTTGAAGACCCGCCGATCACGGAGATCGGCCATCAGCAGGCCGAGCGGTTGGCCGAAGTGTTGCCCGCGCTGGAGCTAACCCACCTGGTGACCAGTCCCTTTCGCCGTACGCTGGAAACGACGGAACATCTGCGGCGGGCGGTCGGGTTGAACCCGGAAGTTCGCACCGAATTGCACGAAGTGGGCGGATGCATGCGCGGGCCGTCGGTCGCCGAAATGGTCGGCGCACCTGGGATGAACCGTGAGGAGATCGTCGCCGAGTTCACCGATTACCGCGTCGGTGATGAGATCGGCGAGACCGGTTGGTGGGGCGGCAAGCCGTACGAGTCGTATGAACTTGCCAGCATCAGGGCGAAGAATCTGCTCTCGCGAACGCTGCGCGAATACGCCGCGACCGATGCCCGGGTGGCCTATGTCATGCACGCCGACTTCAAGTCCATCTTCTTGCAACAATTCTGCGATGTTCCGACCGTGCCATGGAACACGTCGCTAACCCAAGTGACGATCGCCGGCGACGACCTGCGGCTAATTGATTTCAACAACGTCGCCCATCTGCCGGAAGAATTGTTGACGGCGTAGCCCATCGTGTAGGACGGTCACTCTTGGCCGTCTTTAGCTCGTTGGCCGGGCAAGAGCGCCCGCCCTGCAGTGCTAGCAACTTGCTGCTAGCAGTGGCGTGGAATCAATGTAGCAACGGCAGCACCTCTGCGTTAGACTACCTCGCTGTCGATTGAGTCAATCGTTCACGCACGGAGGTGCACTTAGCGCACGGAGGCGCTTATGTCTCGCTGCATACTGCGGTTTCTTCACGCCGCCGATTTTCAGTTGCATCGCCTACCCGCCGGCGTTGCGAAATTGCCCCAACAGTTACATCAGGTGCTTATCGACGCCCCGCTTGAGGCGGCGCGAAACGTCTTCGATGCGGCGCTGGCCAACGCCGTGGACTTTGTTGTCCTCAGCGGCGGCATCATCGATGTCGATGAATCTTCGCCGTTGGCGTTGCGGTTTCTGGTCGAACAATTTCAACGGCTGAACGAGAAAAACATTCGCGTCTATTGGGCGGGGGGACCGCGCGACCTGCCCGGCAAATGGCCCGGCGGCTTGCCGCTGCCCGACAACGTTCACGTCTTCACTACGGACAAAGTCGAATCGCTTTCGTTCGTGTGCGATGGCAAGCCCTTGGCCGCGATTACCGGCATGAGCAACTCGCGCGACCGCGTTCGGGCAAGCGACTTCCGTGCCGGGCGCGACGGGGTCTTCACCCTCGGAGTCGCCGCTGGTGAAGCGACGGTCGAAGAACTTTCCAGCCGCGGCGTTGGCTATTGGGCGTTGGGCGGCCGTGAACAGCCTGCCACGGTCGCGGAAACGCCTGTGGTGATTCGCTACGCTGGTTCCCCGCAGGGCTTTTCGCCGGCGGCCGTCGGCAAGCACGGCGCCACACTGGTGACCGTCGACGACGCCAACGAAGTGCGCACCCAAGCCCTGGCCTGCGATGTCTTCCGTTGGCAGAACGAACAACTGACCGCCACCACGGCGACCAGCGACGAAGAATTGTTCGTGATGCTGTCCGAGCGAACCACGCAACTGATCAGCGGCGCGCCCGACAAACATCAGCTTATCCGCTGGTCGATGGTCGTTGACGATCACCTCGGCCAGCAACTTCGTCACGAAGGGTTAGGGGACGAGTTGCAGTCGCGCCTGCAACAGCACTTCGCCAACCGGAAGCCCAGTGTCTGGACCTATGAACTGACAACGCAGGCCAACGACAACGTGCCGGCTGAGTTGTACGAAGAAGACACCATCCTCGGCGACTTCCTCCGATCATTGCGAGAATTCCGCACGTCGAAAGGCCGCTCGCTCGATTTGGAAACGATGCTGGCCAACGAAATTCACGACGCCGATGCGGCTGCGGCGATTCGGGCGGAAGACACCGGCCGCGATCAGTTGCTGCGCGACGTCGCGGCGCTCGGCGTGGAAATGCTCAGCGGGGCGGCCGGATCGGATTCCAATGCGGCGAAGATCCAATTCCGCGGCGGCGGCGACAACGGCCCCGGCGGAACTTCGATGACCCTCAAACACGACGGCGAGTCTTGGCAAGCCCAGCAAGACATGGCCGCAATGCTTGATGAGGAGTTGGCAACATGAAAATCAATGACATCCGCGTCGACGTATTTGGCGTTTGGAGCGACCTGACCCTCAGTCAGCTTTCGCCCGAGGTGACCGTTTTCTTCGGCCCCAACGAGGCCGGCAAAACCACCCTGATGCAACTGGTACGCGCCGTGCTGTACGGCTATTCGCCGGAGCGGCGCAGCAAATATTTGCCGCCGGTCTTTGGCGGAAAGCCGGGCGGTTCGCTCGTCGTGCAAGGCAGCCGCGGTCGGTTCACCATCGACCGCCGGGCCGATCGCGGCGCGGGCAGCGGCTTGGGCCAGGTGAAAGTGCAAGGCGAAAGCGGCTCCGCCCAAGGGCAACACCTACTGTCGATGATGCTCAGCGGTGTCGACGAATCGATTTTCAACAACGTCTTCGCCGTCGGGCTGCGCGAGATCCAAGAGCTCGGCACGCTGACCGGCACGCAAGCGGCCAGCCACTTGTTTGCGCTGACCGCCGGCATGGACCGCGTTTCGCTGGTCGACGTGATGCGCGAACTGCGCGAGAAGCGCGCCGCCATCGTCGCGACCGATGGCGAAAAACAAAGCGACGGCGCGCTCGCCAAACTTATCGCCAACCGCGACAAGCTGAAGGCCGAGATCAAGCAACTACGCGGAACGACGTCAAAATGGGTCGAGCTCGTCGGGCAGCTCACCACGAGCGAAGCCCAAACGAAGGACGCCGAAGCCGAAGTCAACGAACTGGAACACCAAAAACGCGTTGTGCAACTTGCCGAGCGCATTCGCGAGCGGTGGCTGGAACACCAGTACACGCAAAGCGAAATCGAACAGCTGGAACCGCTGCCGATGCTGCCTGAGGATGCGGTCTTCCGCTACGACCAGCTGACGGCCCAGATCGACGATCTGCAAAGCCAGTGCAACGATTGGAAATCACAGTGGATCGGCCTGCGGGACCGAGCCCGGGCGTTGCCGATCAACGAAGGGTTGAGGCGGAATTGTTGCCGCGTTGAGGCCCTCGGCGAGCAAGAGCCGTGGCTGAATTCGATTCGCGAACATATCAATTGGCTGCACGAAGAAATCGGCAACGACGAGACCGAACTGTTCACTGAGCGCGAATCGCTCGGGCTGGGCGATGCGTTCGATTGGGACCGGTTGCCCGAAATCCGCGATCATGCCGAAGGCGAACTCAGCCGGTACTGGCAAGCGATCAGCACAGCCCAAGCGAACGTCGAAAAGACCCGCGACGAAGTCGCTTCGCAGCGCCAAAACGCCAAGCACCTGGACGAAAAATTCGGCGAGGCGCTGCACGTGTTGGGCGAAAGCGATCTGAACGAGGCGATTGAAAAGGCGGGCGAGCAGGTCGGCATGCTGCACCGCCGCAAACAGCTGGACGAGCGGATGGAAAGCCTCGGCCGGCACCGCCGCGAACTGGAAGAAGAAGGTGACGAACTGGCGGAAGAGCAAGCCCTGTCGTTCACGTCGCTGTTCTGGATCGGCGTGCTGTTCAGCTTAGGCATCGTCCTGATCTTGACCGGGCTGATGTACGAATGGTTCCCGCTGACCACAACCGGCGGATGGATTTGCGGGCTGGCCGGTCTCGGCGCGGTGTTGGGTTCGCTGATTCTCAAGACATCGCTGGAACGGATGGCGCTCAACCGCATGGAAGATTGCGACGAGGAGCTGGACCGTGTGTTGCGGCAAATGCGCAAGGCCGATAAGGAAATCGAGGAACTCGACGAACTGTTGCCGACGGGCAACGGGCCATTGGTTTCCCGCGTGGCGGAAGCCGAACAAACGCTCGCGCGGTTGGAAGAACTGGTGCCGATGGACAGCGAGCGGATCGAAGCCCGCGGCCGCGACGAAACGGCCCAGGCCCGCGCTCGCCAGGCGGCGGCCGACCTGAAAACGGCCCGCAACAATTGGCGCGAAGCCTTGAGTGCCGCCGGTTTGCCGGAAGACCTTTCCGCCGACCAGATGCAACTGCTGACCAAACGCTGCGACCACATTACGCAACTGCAAGACCGGCTGACCTCTCGCCGGGATGAATTGGAAAAGCGGAACGCGGAACTCGTTTCGCTAACCAGCCGCATCAACCGGCTCAGCGACGATGTCGGGATCAAAACCCGCACTCGCGAACCGATGGAACTGCTGCACTCGCTGGTCAGCGAACACACCGACCAGCAGGGCTTGCTGAAGGAGCGTGACGAATTCCGCAAGCAAGGCAAGGAAGTCAAAGGCGAATACACGAAGACCTCGAAGCAACTCCGCAAGCTGACGCGCCTGCGCCGCGACGTGCTGCACGAAGCGAACGTGGCGGGCGAGGACGAGCTGCGCGAGCTTGCGGCGCAGGTCGCCCGTTACGGCGAGTTGACCGAGCGCCGCGAACAGCTTGATTCCGAGATCGAAGCGATCATCGGCGATGTTTCGCTCGATGAAATCGAAGTCGAACTGCAATCGGGCGAGAAGGAAGCGATCACCGCACGGTTCGAGGCGACCTCGAACCAGTTGGCCGAAGCCCAATCCCGATTGAAGGAACTGCTGCTCACGCGCGGCCGGCTGGCGGAGCAGACCAAGGCCCTGGAAGAAGATCGCCGCCTGCCGAAGGCGCAGATGGAACTCGCCTGCGTTGAGGAAAATCTGCGTCAATCGGCCCGCGGCTGGCGCACGTTGGCCGCCACCAGCGTGGTGCTCGATTCGGTCCGCCACATCTACGAAACACAACGCCAGCCCGCGACCCTTTCCGACGCGTCGAAGTACCTTTCCCGCATGACCGAGGGGCGCTACGTTCGCGTCTGGACGCCGCTGGATGAAGATACCCTGCTGGTCGACGACGCCCACGGCAACTCGTTGCGGATCGAAGTCCTTAGCGCGGGTACGCGTGAACAGGTGTTCCTTTCGATTCGCTTGGCGCTGGTCGAGATGTACTCCCGCCGCGGGGCGTCGCTGCCGCTGGTGCTGGACGATGTGTTGGTCAACTGCGACGCGGTTCGCACCAAGTCGGCCGCCAAGGTGCTGTGCGATTTCGCCGCCGACGGGCATCAGTTGCTGATCTTCACCTGCCACGAACACATCATGCGCATCTTCCAGATGTGCCAGGCCGACGTTCGCAAGCTGCCCGTCCGCAGCGAACTAGGCCCAGCGGAGCTTGACGAGTTGGAAGAGGAAGTCGCCGTCATCGAGCCGGAGATCGAAGAGGAAGAGTCGATCGCCGATGTCCTCGACCACCTCGTCATGGAAGAGGAGCAGCCCGAAGAGGAATTGATCGAAGAGTTGGACGACGAAATCTTCGAAGAGCCGGAGCCGGAACCGGTGGTTGAAATCGAACCCGAGCCGATGGAATACGTTCCGCAACCGGTCTATCGCGACGACACGTGGCAGGAAGATGTCGTTCCCTCGGATGTCGACAACCCCTTCGCCGAACTCCTGCAAACCGCCGGCACGCGCCGCAACGGCTGGACACCGCCGGAAGAACGAGCCTGGGAAGAAATGGACTAATGTAGACCGCGAGTCCCTCGCGGTCGGAAGCGGGGCGAAGCGACAAGTCCAAAGCGCCCGTGTCGCCAAAGACGCCGTTGTGCGAACCGAGAAGGCGATTCGACGATTGGTTAGCACTTCTGGTCGTCAGGGACCGCCGACCTACTTTGCTGCCTTAGCTTTCTGCACCAACTCCACAAACTCCGCCCGATAGCCCCACTCGTCTTCGCCGAGTGAGCTGGCGGCGATCTCTTCGACCGCTTCGAGCGTGGCGTTGCCGGCGTAACGGCTGCCGCGCAGCAGCATGCCGAACGATGCGACCGCCGAGGCGAACTGAAAGTCTTCGCTGGTTTCGCCGAACGCCTGATCATTGTCGTCAACCGGGAACGACATCAGCGTGCTCTTGTTGCCGTCGGGCTGCTTGTAGCGCAGCTTCAACGTCAACAGTTCGTCGCTGTCGGCCGCCGCGGTCAACGCCGCGGGCTTTTGGTACTTCAACTCGTCCACCTCGGCCGCATCGACTTCGGCCTTCGCATCGGCCGGAACGATTTCGTACAACGCCGTCACGGTATGCCCCGCGCCGATCTCGCCGGCGTCTTTCTTGTCGTCGTT
Organism: uncultured Planctomycetaceae bacterium; assembly: GCA_937967755.1. Taxonomy (GTDB): domain Bacteria; phylum Planctomycetota; class Planctomycetia; order Pirellulales; family Pirellulaceae; genus CALBTA01. The sequence continues at coordinate 6,539 of CALBTA010000663.1, forward strand.
GAAATCCTCGGCGGCCAGCACGCGGTTTTCGTAGCCGACGAGCCGGTAACCCTTCACCTTGGCCGGGTTGAACTCGACTTGAATCTTCACGTCCTTGGCGATAGTCACCAGCGTGCCGCTGAGTTGCTCGACCAGCACCTTGCGGGCTTCGTTCTCGGTATCGATGAAGGCGTACATGCCGTTCGCCTTGCCGCTGACCTGCTCCA
>CALBTA010000664.1 GCA_937967755.1 uncultured Planctomycetaceae bacterium
CGACAGAGGGAGGCGCGCTGAACAATTAAACATTTATTCAACAAACCCAGGGTGCTCTTGGGAACCGGTCGCGCGCTGAATAAATGCTCGAATATGTCAGCGCATTTGGCTCGGAAGAGGGAGGTGAAAAATTCCGGATTGCGGATCTCAGAATGCTAAATAGCCGCGAGGCAACACCCTCGCGGAATACGGCCGGCATTAACCCGCGCGGCGAGCGGTTCGCCGGGCTGTGGCTGGCAATTTTGGCGTGAAGTTCGTACCTTTAGTAACTGAACCTTTCGAACGCGTGACCCAATTGTGAGATCATCATGCTCAGACTTTTTAACATCCTACTTTCCGTGTGGTTTATCACCGTGAGCGGTCTTTGCCACGGGGATGACTGGCCGCAGTGGCGGGGGGAACACCGCGATGGTGTTTGGGATGAGGACGACTTATTGGAAGAGTTTGAAGACGAGCAACTCAAGCCGAAGTGGTCGGTTGAGATCGGGGCTGGGTATAGCGGGCCCGCGGTTGCCGACGACCGGGTGTTCATCACCGACCGCCTCGTTGAACCGAAGCAGATCGAACGAGTGCATTGCCTAGACGCCAAGACCGGCCGCCAACTCTGGTCGCACACTTACGATTGCCCTTACACGATCAGCTATCAGGCCGGCCCGCGGGCGTGTGTTACCGTGGATGACGATCGGGCGTATGCGCTCGGCGCGATGGGTCATTTGCATGTTTTCGATGCGGGTGCCGGCGCGGTGTTGTGGAAGAAAGACTTGAACAAAGAGTACGACATCCGCATGCCGATTTGGGGTATTGCGGCCGCCCCACTGATTTACGACGACCTGGTCATTTTGCAAATTGGCGGTGCCGACGGAGCTTGTGTCGTCGCGCTGGATAAGAAGAGTGGCGAAGAAGAATGGACCGCACTGCGTGACCGGGCGTCGTACTCCGCGCCGATTCTGATCGAACAAGGCGGCAAAGATGTTTGCGTGGCTTGGACGGGTGACAGCGTCGCGGGGCTTAACCCGGAAGATGGCGAAGTCTACTGGCGGCAGCCGTTCCCATCCCGCAAGATGCCCATCGGCATCGCCACGCCGGTTGTTAGCAAAGACCGGTTGTTTGTCACTAGTTTTTACGACGGCTCGCTCATGCTGAAGTTGAATCAAAATCGCCCGGCGGCCGAAAAGCTTTGGCACCGCATCGGCCGCAGCGAACGAGATACCGACGCGCTGCAATCGATCATTGCCACGCCGCTGTTTCTGGGCGACCACGTCTACGGCGTTGATAGCTATGGCGAATTGCGATGCCTGAAAGCCGAAGACGGCGACCGGGTTTGGGAGGATCAAACCGCCACGCCGCGTGCCCGCTGGAGCAACATTCACATGGTGCAAAACGGCAAGCGGACGTGGATGTTCAACGAACGGGGCGAACTGCTGATCGCCGAACTATCGCCATCGGGCTTCAAGGAAATCGACCGGGCGAAAGTGATCGAGCCGACCAGCGAGCAGCTTCGCCAACGCGGCGGAGTCTGCTGGGCCCACCCGGCCTTCGCCGACAAGCATATATTCATCCGCAACGACGAGAAACTAATTTGCGTCGACTTGGAAGACGACTAACGCCCAATTACAATGCAGGCATGAAAAGCATCTTCGCGAAACTGACAGGCGCGGTCGCCGCGTGCAATTTCTTGTTCGCGATGTCGCAGAGCGCATTCGCGCAAGATGCACCCCCTTCGGATGACCAGTCGGGTTGGTTCTTGGGATATGCCTTGGTGGTCTTGGCGATTTTCCTTGGGCTTTCTGTCGTCTGCCGCCCCGGCCGCCGCACGGCAGATGTGAAAGTGGAAGAAGAATAGCGAACGGGTGTCGCGGTGAATTCTAATTACGGCTTCACCCGGCGGGTGGGATCGGTCTGAATTTCGCCGAATTGGCGTTCATGATTGCCAACGGTTACTTCCAAAGCGATCAGTAAGCGTTTGGCGGTATGCGGCGTCAACACGATTCGCTGGTCGATCTCAATCGCCCGCTTCGGAGCCGCCGGGGCTTCATCGTTCGTGCCGAAGTCGAGAATAAACTCTTCGGTGGTGTCACGCACGCGGACAAAATTCGCCGACGTCGATTCGGCGTCTCTGGTATCGACCGTGGCGGTTCGCAGCGTTTGCACGACGCTTTGCGCTTGCGAAGGGCGCAGCCAATGCCCGCTGGCGGTGATCAGCAGCAGCGATGCGAACACGATCAAACCAGTGCGAAAGGTAGTTTTCATGGCATTCCTCGATAGGCGTAGATTTTGATGTTTGGTGTTGAAAATTCAATGTTCGACGACACGCTGATTATATGGTAAACCCCACACATGCCTGAATCGCTCCCGCGCCGAGAGTTTTTGCAAAAATCTGCGGCTGGCACTGCGCTGTTGGCGTCACCATTGCTCGCGGATGATCAGCCGCGGGAAAAATTGGATCACGAAGCCTTTGGCCGTAGCGGCATGGTGACTTGTTCTAGCCATCCAGCGTGCGATGTGGGCGTAGACATCCTGCAAAGCGGTGGAAACGCGGTCGACGCCGCGGTCGCTGTCGGTTTCGCAATGGCCGTGACCCATCCGCCCGCCGGCAATATCGGTGGTGGCGGTTTCATGTTGATCCACCCGCCCGGTAAGAAGCCAGTTTGTATCGACTACCGCGAGATTGCACCTGCGGCGGCGAAGGTCGATATGTTTGCCGGCGGGTTCGATCCGCACGATCACAAATCGGTTGGTGTTCCAGGCACGGTGCTCGGCTTCGCCGCTGCCCACCGCCGCTTCGGCAAGTTGCAGTGGAAGAAACTGGTCGAACCCGCTGTGGGGTTGGCGGGCGAAGGGTTCGAGTTGGACGCACGACTAGCCGAATCGCTAAACGATTTGCTCGCTGATTCGCGCGGAATGGACGAGTTGCAACGCGTGTTCGGTAAAAAGGACCGCTGGCAAGCGGGAGACCGGTTAGTGCAACCCGATTTGGCCGAGACGTTGGCCGCGATTGCAGCCCGCGGTCCGAAGGCGTTTTATGCGGGCGCGGTGGCCGAGAAGTTGGTCGCCGAAATGAAATCAGGCGGCGGCTTGATCACGCTGGAGGACTTGAAGAATTATGCCGCGAAAGTTCGTCCCCCAATCCGTACGACGTTTTGCGGGCATGACATTTTCGGTCCGCCGCCACCCAGCAGCGGCGGCATTACGTTGTCGCTGATGTTGAACATGCTGGAGGCTTTCCCGCTGGACCGGCAGGAAAGGTTCTCGGCCAAAATGCTGCACCCAATGATCGAGGTCATGAAGCGCGCCTATCGGGACCGGGCCGCCCACCTCGGCGACGCCGACTTCGTGAAGATTCCAGCGAAGCTCACCAGCAAAAAATATGCGCGGCAATTGGCCCAGCGGATCGACGCCTCGCGCGCCACGCCGAGCGAAAAACTCGCTGGCGAAATCAAGCTGGCCGCCGAAGGGGATAGCACGACCCACTATTCCATCATCGACGCCGACGGGCTGGCAGTCTCAAACACGTACACACTAGAGCAAAGTTACGGCTCGCGGATCGTCGTGCGCGGCGCGGGCTTTCTGCTGAACAATGAAATGGGCGACTTCAACCGCCGCCCCGGGCATACGGACGTGGTAGGCCGCATTGGCACGCCAGCGAATTTGATCGCTCCCGGCAAGCGGATGCTCAGTTCACAATGCCCGACCATCGCCGCGAAAGACGGAGAGCCGCGACTGATCACCGGCAGCCCCGGCGGCCGCACGATCATCAACACAGTGCTGTGCAATCTGTTGAACGTATTGCAATTCAAGATGCCGCTGCGCGAAGCGGTTGCCGCGCCGAGGCTGCACCACAGTTGGTTTCCTGATGTCGCCAGGCTAGAGCAATTCGATGGCTTGCCAACCGACGAGACGGTTGCCGCGCTGCGCGAGTTCGGCCACGAACTGTTGATCGGCGGAACGCAAGGCAACGCTCATTCGATCCATGTGACCGAGGATGGGTACGTTGGCGTCGCGGACCGCCGACGATTCAGGGGCGCGGCGAGAGGGTATTAGCCAGCGCGGTATAGAAGGTAGAACGGATCGGCGATCCGTTCTACCTTCTAACTATGTTGCGAAGACCGTCTGCATCAGATCGACCGAGCGCAGCGTTCGTGTTAGTTGGAATAGCTCGCCCGCTTGGCAGCCGGCGGTTGAGCCGGCTTGCAGGGCGGCGCCGCGGATGCGGTCGAAGATGTGTTCTTTCTCAGGCGGAAACTGCGTGGCGTAGCAGCGCACTGATTCAATCTTTTGGTCCAGTGTTTCAGAGATATCAACAACCATTTGCGTCGCGCCAGGCGTGGCGGAAAGCGGTTCGAATGCCAGCTTGAAGTACAACTGGGCGCTAACGGTGTGAACCGGCAGGTGATTGAACTGGTCGTCCCACTTGGTCAAGCGGCTGTAGAACACGGCTGCATCGGTAATTTGCATCGCTTGCCAGTGGTCGGGCGATGCCATCGGCGTCTTATCGCCAAAGCCTATCACCACCCGCGGGCGGTACTTGCGAAATTCTTTCGCCAGGGCGACGCGGGCTTCGAAATTGTCGAACAGTTTTCGGTTCGGTAAATCCAACGTGACCCGGACCGGAACGCCAAGCACTTCAGCGGCTGCCTTCGCTTCGGCCAGCCGAACTTCCGGCCCCGGCGAGCGGGGCGTCGGCTCGCCATCGGTTAGATCGATGATGCCAACCTGATACCCTTGCTGCACCAGCTTCGCCAACGTGCCGCCACAGGCGATTTCCACATCGTCAGGGTGAGCACCGACGGCAATCACGTCAAGTTGGGGGTAGTCGGTCATGTCGCATCGCGGGAGCGTGACTAGGTGAGTAGATCCAAACCCTATCACCCCCTCACCTTGTCACCTATCACTCCTTGACCACGCTCACTAGGAAAGTCGGGTTCATCGCCTCGAACCGCACCCGTTCCAGCTGATACGTGCCGTGGCAAATGTTGATCATTCGCAGATTGACACTGTCGGCGAGGCGGTTCAAAGTTTCGTAGACGCTGGCGAGATTCTCCAGGCTGCTGAAGTTCGCAACCAACCGCCCGCCCTGCTTCAAGCGGTCGAAGGCTTGCTCGCAAATGCCGGCCACGCCGCGGCCCGTTCCGCCGATGAAGATCGCGTCGGGGTCAGGCAGTTCCGTCCAGGCTTCGGGGGCTTGCCCATGCACAGGAACCAGATTCTGCAAGCCGAACCGTTGCGAGTTCTCTGAGATCAGTTGGTAGTCATCGGCATCTTTCTCGATGGCGAACGCCTTACCGCCGCTGGCAATTTGCGCGGATTCAATTGCCACGCTGCCGCTGCCCGCGCCGACGTCCCAAACAATGCTTGTCGGGCCGAGGTCCATTTCGGCCAACGCCAACGTGCGCACTTCGGCCGAGGTTAGCAGTCCGCGCTTGGGCTGCGATTGCAGAAACATTTCGTCCGCGTTGCCGAACAAGCGATGCCCCACCATTTCCACTGGTCGGTCAGGAACGTCGGGCTTGCGGACGAGGATCATCACGTTCAGCGGCGCGAACTCCTGCGATGCCACATCCGCTAGCTCGCCGGTAGTCACCCGTTCATCCGGCGAACCGAGATTTTCACAGACGTAGGCGTTGAAGTAATCGATTCGCCGGTCGAGCAGGGCCTGGGCGATTCGCGAAGGCGGACAGTCATCACTCGTGAACAAACCGGCCTTTTCGGCCGTGCGAACCTTCTCCACCACGCTCTCCAGCGGTTGCGTCGCGACGTTTGTCAGGTACGCTTCGTCCCAACTCTCCTTCACGCGGGCGAAGGCTAGTTGCATGCTGCTGACGTTGGGCAACACTTCGAAGCGGTCTTTCCCCAGCCGCTGGCAAAGGAAGCGGGCGACGCCGAAAAACAGCGGGTCGCCGGTCGCCAAGAGGACAATCCGTTCTTCCTTGGCGTTCTCAACTTCAATGACGACCGCTTCCAAGTCGCTGTGGACTTCGAATTTTCGTGCCGACGTGTCGCCAATGGCCGCTAGCGACGAGGGGTTGCCGACCAACAGTTGCGCGGCGTCAATTAAACTGCGCGCGGTGGAAGTCACCCCTAGCAGCCCATCGTCGCCGACACCGATAATGTGAATCTTATTGTCCATACAACGCTGAATTCTAAGCCATCCGCCGGCAAGGTCCATCCCGCATGAACCGTGTTCTGATAACCCCGATTCAATTTCGCGACCCGCAGGCGCAGTACTGCCAGATCTTGCGGGACGCCGGGTTGGAAGTTGTGTTTGCCAAGGGGCAGCAATATACCAGCGACCCGTCGGCGCTGATCGAAGAACTTAGCGGCATCGACGCAGCCATCGCCAGCACGGAACCGTACACAGCCGAGGTGCTTTCGCGAACGAAGCTGCGCGTCGTCGCGCGAACGGGTGTTGGTTACGATTCGGTCGATGTCGCTGCCGCAACAGCAAATGACGTGCTGGTGACGATCACGCCCGGAGCGGTCGACATGTCGGTCGCCGAGACGACGTTGGCGTTGATCTTTGCCGTGTTTCGGGATGTCGTCGGCCGCGATCGCGAAGTTCGCACGGGCGTTTGGCAGCGGCAGGGCCGGCCGCGGTTGGCGGGAAAAACTTTGGGCATCGTTGGGTTGGGACGGATCGGCAGGGCGGTCGCGGCGCTCGGGCAAGGGGTAAACTTGAACGTGATCGCGCATGATCCATTTGCCGCTGACGTACCGGGCGTTCGCATGGTCGAATTGCAAGAACTGCTGACTACTGCCGACATTGTCTCGCTGCATACGCCGTGCACACCGGAGACATTGAGCCTCATCCGGGCAGAAACATTGGCATGGATGAAGCCCGATGCCGTCTTGGTCAACACCGGCCGCGGCCCGTTGGTGAACGAAGACGATCTTTATCAAGCGATGGCCGGCGGGCATTTGCAGGCGGCCGCGCTCGATGTGTTTCAACAAGAGCCAACGCCGACGGACAACCCGTTGCTCTCGTTGCCTAACGTCATCACCGCTCCGCACACGGCCGGGCTGGATCATCAAAGCGAAATAGACATGCCGCGCATCGCCGCCGAGTGTGTCGCAAGGTTGTTCACCGGCGAGTGGCCGGAAGGCTGTGTGATCAATCAGCAGTTACGGGACACCTGGAAATGGACGAGATAGTCGCTTTTCGCGTTCGATTTCGACGGCCTTGGAAGACCGTCGTACCTGCTCATAAAAAACGCGGCCGTGTTTTCGGGCACGGCCGCGCCTGACGTGTGTTGTCACGTCAATATTGTTTCAGTTCGCACATGCTTGATGCGCGTCGTTGTTTACGCTTGGAAACTGCTTCCGCAGCCACAGCTCTTCACGGCGTTGGGGTTGTCGAACGCGAAGCCCCGCTTGTACAACCCGTCATCGTAAAAATCGATCGTCGTGCCGTCGAGGTACAAAGCACTTTTCTTATCCATCACGACGGTCACGCCGTGCTGCTCGTACTTGGTGTCGTTCTCTTCGTTGTAACCTTTGTCGAATCCCAATGCGTAAGAAAAGCCGCTGCAACCGCCGCCGGTGACGCCAACGCGAAGAACCAATTCGTCCTTCTCGTCTTCGTGCCGGTCGGCAATCACCCGTTTGACTTCTTCGGCTGCTTTTTCAGTAATCGCAAGTGCCATGAATAATCTCTCCGTTGCCAATTTCTTATTCTTCGTTGTTTGTTGGAGGGGCGCAGAATCTCCACCCATCCACTGACTAGAATATACGATTGAACCCGCCGAGGAAAGCCGTTCATCACCGATTCTGGTGTAAAACTGGGCGGAAGTCGGTAAAAAACCGCATCTGCCTGTGAAATTATCGGCGAGATTTCCCCCTCAGATGGAATTCAAAGTCGCCAAACTGGCCCAAGCCGGGCAATTAGCGAGAGAACAGACACCGTATCGCCATGGCTCGCCATCGCTGGCTTACGACTACTGGCTTCATGGTTTTCGCCGTGGTGCTTTTCGCTGTATCCAGTTCCGCACGCGAACGGGGCTTGGCACTCAATACGGTCTTTCTGGTTGGTTGGACTTGGGCATTCTCTCTGCCGGCTGGAACGTTGCTTGCGGTGCTAGTGACGCGAACGAATCTTCCGCTACGTAAAAGCGTGGGGGCGGCGGTCTCCGTGTTGCTGTTCCTGCCTCTGTACACGCAAACAGCTGCGTGGCAAGCAGGCTTCGGGCAGCAGGGGTGGTTTGTCGATTGGTTGGAAGGTTGGCCCGGGGCGATTTGGATACATACCCTGGCGGCTACGCCGTGGGTGGTAATGATCGTGGGTGCCGGGCTCCGGCGCGTGCAGCCGCAATTGGAAGAAGCCGCGCTGCTGGACGCTACGCAGTTTTCGGTACTGTGTTCGGTTACGTTGCGGCGAAGCTGGTTGTCAATTGCTGCCGCTGCGATCTGGGTGGGCGTGCAAACCGCTGGCGAGTTCACCGTGACCGATATGTGGTGGTTGCGAACCTATGCCGAGGAAATCTTTCGAGGCTTCGCCGTTGGTGAAAGCCCAGAGTCAGCCGTGTTCGGCTTGTTGCCAAGCACCCTCGCCTGCGCCGTGGTGATTGCGGCAACGCTAATCATCGTTGGACGTTGGCTGCGCGAAGATGCTCGGCCGCCAACACGCCCTAGTTGGATCTTCCGATTGGGAGTGTGGCGTTGGCCGATGTTCACTGTTGTATTGTTATTGATGGTGTTGCTAGTGGGCGTGCCTCTAGTGAATTTGCTCGCGCAGTTGGGCAGCGAAGTGAATCAGTTGCCGGATGGATCACTGGCGCATGGGTGGTCGCCCGTCCGCGCGCTGGCGATGCTGAGTTTCAGCGTGCAGGAGTTTCATCGTGAACTGCTGGCTTCGTTGGGGATCGGTGCGGTGGCGGCGCTGGTTGCGTTGGTCCTCAGCACTTTGCTGGCCTGGATCGCCTGCCGGGGACGAATCGGCGCTGCGTTGGTTGTGATTGTGATTTCCGTATTGCTGGCCCTGCCAGGACCGGTGATTGGCGTAGCCATCTCGCGAACGCTCGGCGCAGCGCATTGGAACTGGCTGAACCTGCTGTACGACCGATCGATCTTGGCACCGACTATCGCCCAAACGGTTCGGGCGTTGCCAATCGTTACGATCATTCTCTGGTATGCGCTGCGCAGCGTGCCGCGGCAAACGCTCGACGCCGCAGCGCTGGACGGAGCGGGCTACTGGGGCCGACTGTGGTGGGTCGCGTTGCCCGGCCGCAAAGCCGCACTGGCCGCAGGATGGCTGATTGGTTTCGCCGTGGCGCTAGGCGACCTGGCGGCCACGTTCCTGGTCATTCCGCCCGGGTTGGAACTGATCTCCCGCCGGATCTTCGAGGAAATCCACTACGGAGTGCCCGGCCGCGTCGCCGGTGTCACGATGGTCTTGATGTTGACAACCAGCACGATCGTCCTTGTCGCTGTGTTACTAATCGCCTGGGACAACCGCCGCCGACAATCGACGTGGTGAATCCGAGGTGTCAGCGTATAATGAATAGCAATGAACATCTCCAATGCATTCATGCGCGCCAGCGGTACGCGAGCCGCGCTCATGACAGCCCTGTGCCTGTCGATGGCTGCCTGCGCGGTCGACTCCTATGCGTTAGACTTCGTTTTGATGGAGCGCGGTGGCGAAGAGATTCACACGCAAGGCAAGCTGTTGCTGGAAGCTCAAGATGGCGGGATGCTGCTGCAAGCGGCTGACGGAACGTTGTGGGCGATCCAGCCGGATGAGGTGGTTAAACACACGACCGACGAGTCTCCGTTCATTCCATCCGACGCCGAAGCGTTATCAGGAGCGCTCATCGACGAACTTGGCGACGGCTTCAAAGTTCACACCACTGCGCACTACGTGATCGCCTACAACACGTCGCGGGCCTACGCCCAGTGGTGCGGAGCCTTGTACGAGCGGCTGTACAGTTCCTTTTACACTTACTGGAAGCACCGCGGCGTTGAGTTGAAGGAACCTGAACAGCCGCTCGTGGCGGTCGTCTTTGATACAAAGGCTAACTACACGCGTTACGCCCGGCCCGAACTGGGCGACGCGGTCACATCGATCATTGGCTACTACAACTTGCAGAAGAACCGTGTGGCGATGTTTGATTTGACCAGTACTTCGGCGCATCGCGGCCGGCTGGGAACCTCGGCGCAGATCAATGCGGTGCTGGCGAAGCCGCAGGCGTTCGATATGGTGGCGACGATCATTCACGAGGCCACGCACCAACTAGCGTTTAACTCGGGCCTTCACCAGCGCCTGGCCGATATTCCGTTGTGGTTCAGCGAGGGCTTCGCCATGTATTTCGAAACCCCGGACCTGACCAGTCGGCGCGGCTGGGCCGGCATCGGGGATGTGAACCGCCCGCGGCTGGTCAGATTTCGCCAGTCGCTGCGGACGCGAAAGGCGGGTTCGCTCGAGGCGATGCTGTCCAGCGACGAGCCTTTCCGGAACACGAAAACGGCGCTCAACGCGTACGCCGAAGCCTGGGCGCTGCATTACTATCTCATCAAGCGTTACCCTGACGAGTACGACGTGTATTTGAAAATGCTCTCAGAGAAGGGCCCGTTGCTGTCTGACACGCCGGAGGAGCGCATCAGACAGTTCCGGGCCGCGTTCGGCGTTGATTTGGACACGTTGGAACGCGAATTCCTCAAGGCGGTGCGGGCAATTCGATAGCCCGCGAAATCATTCGACGAGAACGACATCAGTCGCCGGGGGCAGGGGGCTGCTGGGGGTGATCTCGCTGGCGAGCGCTGTAACCACCCGCATGGTTCCGGTTGCGAACGTGGCATCGTACTGCCCGCTGGCGACCAGCGTGACGTGCCCCCATTTGGCATACGTTCGTCCACTGAAACCGCCGCCTGGGATCGCGCTGGGTTGAGCGATAACCATCGGGCGGCGGTCTTGGCGGCGTTGGAACAGCACCATCCCGTCGAACGGGCTGGAACTGTCGTTCAGAGGAGAGAATGAACTGCCGGCGAGCAAATCGGCGATGACAACGCTGGGTTGGATCGTGCCTTCCCCAGGTGCTGCTGGTTCCGTTTCGCCATCGCCAGCATCGGGCATGCCGTTGGCGACGTCGTAAGTGGTTGTATTCGTGATGTAGAACATGACTCCTTCCGCGGTCACCTGGCCGCCGTTGATATCGAGCGCGATTTGGGTATCAGGGTTCACGCCTCGAATCACGTAAACACCTGGTTGAAAGACGATGGTTCCCGACACGATCTCGATCCAGTCGTAAACACCCGGCGAAAGAATCTCTGGCGGCGAGATGATTGGGACATTCGCCACGCGCACCCCGCCGTGGTTCGTGGCCAGCACGTTGCTCGCATCGGCCGCCAGCGTCGGAACAGGCAGCGCCGCCAGCGGATCGGGCGTGGGCAAGCAATTGCAGCGCAGCGGGCTGGGCTGCGCCGGATCGTAGTGGCCGTAGTTCGACGGGGCATCCACACCGCCCGCCACCCGAATATCTCGGGCTCGCAGCTTCGTCAGCGGCAGCGCCGGCATGCACATCATGCCGTACGAAGGCGGGGCCGCGACGCCCGCGATGTCGCCCTCTTGATCGACATCACCCCAAGTCGTGTTGGCCAGGACGGCTCCGTCGACTGAGACCTCGCCAGCCCCCTCGATTTCCAGCCCGGCCAGCGACGTGTTTGGCGAGGGTAACACCGGAAGCACAGCCGGAGTTGTGATCGGTGCCGGCGAGGGGTCGAGGATGACGATCGCGGAATCGGCCGTGGAGTCTTCCCAACCGGCGACCGCGCGTGCGTTGTATTCGTTTTCCAATGGACTTCCGACGATGGTCATCAGGTAGCTGCGGTGGTTGCGCGTGACGGTCACTTCGACGTACCCATCGCGGCCGGCAAATTTTCCCGTAGAGGGTGGGATACTGACCGTGACCACGGCATCGCCCATCGCGTGCTTGGTATGTACGAACGACTCAGCAGTGGCTGTCGCCTGTGCCGGACCCGCGGCGTTCATCAGTTCCATCGCGGCGGCTGTTGCCGCGGCATCGGCCGCGTGCTGTGTGTGCCGATAGTTGTTGAACAGCAGGCCGCCATCAAATACGAGCCCCAGCACGCCCAGTACTGCGGGCAGCAGCAAGGTGAACATCGTCAGGATTTTTCCGCGACGATGGCGCGTTCCGATACCGTGCGTTGTGCGTTTCCTGTAAGTCATTGCGCCTCCTAGTGCACGACTCGCATCACGCAGTCGCCGCGCAGCGGAATCGTGCTGGCGGAGCCCATCAGCGGGATGACCGAATCGTGTTCATAAACGATTTGGACGTGAACTCGCCCGTCGGGATCGTTCGTCGCGTCGGGCCACTGCAGGTTAATTTGTACGTCGTCGGGGTGCATCGTCGCCAAGACGGGCAAGACGGTTTCGGCAAACTCCGACTCGTCGCCCGCGTTGCCGGTGTAACTGGCCGGGCCCCACGGTACGGATTCGGGGCTGGAATCTGAACCGCGGACGATCGCCTCGCGAGCCAAACGACGGGCCGCTTCGGACAATGCGTTGTACCGAAACGCTGCCAGGCTAAGATCGAACGCGGCGAACACGATTAACAACCAAACTGACAGCACGACGGCGCCTTCAACCATCGAGGCACCCCTGCGGCTACGGCGATTTCGCTTGTTTGAGGACTGAGGTTCGTTGGTCATTGGGCGTACTTTCAGTCTCACCGTTGCCGTCGCATGGTGACGCTTTGATGAAGTTGATCGCTCGTCGGAAGCCCGGGCCAGGTAACCAACGAAGGGTGAGCGTAGGAGGCTTCGACGGTCACGTCGTAAATGCCGTCGGTTATCGGATCTACGACAACCTCGATTTCTAGTTGTGTCGGATCGATCCCGCCCGTGCCGGAAAGCTCTTCCGCCACGACGCCCCGAATGCGGGACTCCCACCCGGTGATGTCTCTCGGCGAGTAGGGGTTGCGGCTGGCGAATTCCGCGCCGCTGCGTGCGGCGTTGGAAAGGGCGATGTAAGCGTGAATCGACCGCCCGAAGTCGGCACCGGCGAAGGCCAGCAGCAACACCAACGGCAGAATTAGTGCAAATTCGGTCGCCGACGCGCCGCATCGTTGTGTCGAGTTGTTCAGTCGCACGCGGTTCATTTCGCAAACGCCTCTTGGATTTGAATGATCGCCGGCCCCGCCAATACGACAAAAACGGTGGGAAAGACCAGCAACAGCGTAGGGGCGAGAATTTTCACCGCCGCCTTTTGCGCCATTTCTTCGGCAGCTTCTTCACGCTGGGCGCGAAGCATTTCGGCGTGCAGACGCAGCGCTTCGGAAACTTCCGTCCCGAACCGCATTGCTTCGCGTACGAATGCGCTGAGCGACTTCACCGATTCGTTCCCCGATCGTTCGGCGAACCGGCGCAGCGCCTGATCGACGTTTGCCCCCAATTCAATATCCTGCTGCACAGCGCCCATTTCTTTCGCTAGGTCCGGGTGCGCCACCCCAAGTTCCTCGGTAACGCGCTGTAAACCCGATTGCAAGCTGGACCCGCTCTCCAGGCAGATGACCAGCAGATCGAGAAAATCGGGCAGTGATCGGCGCAGCGTCAGTTGTCGGCGCGCGATCGCCCGGTTGAGCCAAATTGTCGGCAGCACCAAAGCCAGGCAGCCAGCGATCGAGCCGTATAACAGACCGGCTTTCATGTCGATCAGGCCGAAAATTCC
>CALBTA010000665.1 GCA_937967755.1 uncultured Planctomycetaceae bacterium
CCGTTACGAAGGCGCTAAAAAATCCCCAACTGATCCCGAGCGTCCTCAGTCATCTTTTCCGGCGTCCAGGGTGGTTCCATGACGATGCGAACTTCGACTTCGCTGACCCCCTCCATTTGCTTCACTGCCATTTTGCTTTGGGCGATCAACTGCGGCCCGGCGGGGCAAGCCGGGCTGGTCATGGTCATATCGATCTTCACATTCTGCTGCCCGTCTTCGGCCGGCTCGAAATCGACCACGTAGATCAAACCGAGATCGACGATGTTCACGAACAACTCCGGGTCAATGACCTTTTTCAGTTGTTCGCGGACGGAGTCTTCACAAAGCGATTGTGGCACCGATGCATCGGCGGCGGTTGCCTCCGTGTCCGTCGCGACCGGATTCTGCTCAGGGGCTTCGTCAGATTCTGTCTTGGCCTGTTCTTCGTTCATGCGTCATTGATCCTTACCAGAACGTTTTCGCCTTCAATTTTTACTTCATGGACAGCCGTTGGTTCAGTGGCCGGCATGGTCAACGCCTCGCCGGTGCGGATGTCAAACTTCGCCCAGTGGCGAGGGCAAACGAGCGCCCCGTCTTCCAGCGGCCCTTCGCCCAGCGGCCCGCCGTCATGCGTGCAAACGTCGTCCAGGCAATACCACTGACCGCCAGCGTGAATCAGCACGACCAGCCGTTCATCAACATCAAACGTGGCCTTGCCAGGATCGGGCACGTCGCCCACCGTCGCAACTTGGACAAAATCGGACATTCAACGACGCCTACTCGTACTCACGAACCTTACGCGCCACCGCCAGGCCCAGCGATTCACGCACGCTTTCAATCGTGATGCGGTCGAAAATCTGCTGGAAGAAGCCGGCCACGATCGCGCGGGCGGCTTCCTTACGGGTGAAGCCGCGGCTTTGGCAGTAAAAAATCTGTTCTTCATCGACACGGCCCGACGTGGAGCCGTGGGTGCAGCGAACATCGTCGGCTTCGATCTCCAAACCCGGAATCGAATCGGCCCGGGCTTTCGCAGAGAGGACGAGGTTGTCGTTCCGCTGGTAGCCATCAGTCTTCTGGGCCTCGGGATCGACCTTGATCATTCCCCGCCAGACAGTACGGGAACTGTCTTGCAGGGCCGACTTGTAAAGGAAGTCGCTGGTGGTGTGCGGAGCACGGTGGTGTTGCAGGGTGTGATAGGAAAGGTGCTGCTTGCCTTCGGTGAAGATCACGCCGTTCACCTGCGAATGGGCGCCTTGGCCGACGAGTTCGACGTGCTGATTCACCTTGGCCAATTTGGAACCGAGAGCCCCGATGGTCCACTGCAACGTGGCATCGCGGTCGACGATTGCCCTTTGATGTGCGAAATGCCACACGCCGTGCGCCCAATCTTGTAGGTTGACAAACCGCAGGTTAGCCCCGGGTGCGACCATCAATTCAATCGCGCCGCAGTGCAGTCCCTTTTCGGCTCCCTCGGTCGACTTCATTTCCGACATCAACGTGGCCTGAGCACCTTCTTCCAAAACCACCAGCGTCCGGCTCAAATCGGTCGCCCCGTCGGTGAGCGCGGTGAGGCAGTGAAACGGCTGATCGACGACAACCCCGCGCGGCACATACAGGAACGTCCCACCGGAAAAACAGGCTGTGTTGAGCGCCGCGAAGCGGTCGTACGAGGAATCGACCGCCCGGCCAAAGTACTTGCGGACGAGGTCGCCATGTTCGCGAACGGCCGTGCCCAAACTGCAGAAGAGCACGCCCTTGTCTGCCCACTGCTGTTCGAGGTGACCATCGAGGCTGACACTATCAATCGCCGTGGAATGACCACCCAGTTCGACCCCTTCGCTGAGCAGCGCCGGCGGCAGCAAGCTGTTATCGACCTCGCCGCCCGGCAACCCGTACCGGTCCAACCGAAAAGTGCGAATGTCGGTTCGCATCCACTCTTCCGCATTGCGGGCGGGCCAATCAAGTTGCTGAAACAGATCCCACGCATCCCGGCGGGCGTCGGTACACCACGACGGCTCGCCGTGGGCGGTTAGAAAAGCGTCGAAGGCTTCTTGGGAAAATCCGGTTGCTGTTGCCGTGCTGGTCATCTACCCCACCGAACCTTCCATCTGCAGTTGAATCAGTCGGTTCATCTCCACGGCGTATTCCATTGGCAATTCCTTAACCAGCGGTTCGATGAAACCGTTGACGATCATCGCGCTGGCTTCTTGTTCGCTGAGGCCGCGGCTCATCAGATAGAAGAGTTGCTCTTCCCCAATGCGCGAGACGCTCGCCTCGTGGCCGATCGAAACGTCCTGCTCCATCACTTCGATGTACGGATAGGTGTCGCTGCGGCTGGCCGGGTCGAGGATCAACGCGTCGCAAACGACGTTGCACTTGGCTCCCTTGGCACCCTTTTCCATCCGGGCCAGGCCGCGGTAGCTGCTACGGCCGCCATCTTTGCTGATCGACTTGGAAATGATCTGCCCGGTGGTGTTGGGGGCACAGTGAACCAGTTTCGCGCCGGCGTCTTGGTGCTGGCCCTGGCCGCTGAAGGCGATGGACAGGATTTCACCGCGGGCACCCGGCTCCATCATGTAGACCGCCGGGTACTTCATGGTCAGTTTGCTGCCCAGGTTGCCATCGATCCATTCCATCGTGGCATCTTGATAGGCCATGGCCCGTTTGGTGACCAGGTTGTAAATGTTGTTGGCCCAATTCTGAATCGTCGTGTACCGGCAACGGCCGCCTTTGCGAACGCTGATTTCGACGACTGCCGAGTGCAGGCTTTCAGTCGAATACATGGGCGCGGTGCAGCCTTCGACGTAGTGAATCTGGGCACCTTCATCGACGATGATCAGCGTCCGCTCGAACTGGCCCATGCTTTCGGCGTTGATGCGGAAGTAGGCCTGCAGCGGGAATTCAATCGACACGCCCTTGGGGACGTAAATGAACGACCCGCCCGACCAGACGGCCGAGTTCAACGCCGCGAATTTGTTGTCGTTGGGCGGAATAATCTTGCCGAAGTACTCCCGCAGCAGATCGCTGTGCTCGCGAACTGCCGTGTCGGTGTCGGTGAAGATCACACCTTTCTTCTCAAGGTCTTCCTGCAGCGAACCGTAAACGACTTCGCTTTCAAACTGGGCCTTCACACCGGCGAGGAACTTCCGTTCGGCTTCGGGGATGCCGAGTTTTTCGAACGTGTCCTTGATTTCCTGCGGGACATCTTCCCAGGTTTTGCCCTGGTGATCGGTTGGCTTCAGGTAGTAATAGATGTTTTGAAAATCGATGGCGATGTCGCCGCCCCATTTGGGCATCGGCTTCGATTCGAAGATGCGCAGCGACTCTTGCCGAAACTCGCGCATCCAGTCGGGCTCGTCCTTCAGATCGGAAATCTGGTGGACGATTTCGGCATCGATCCCCTTGCGGGCTTTGAACACGCCCTTGGTTTCGGTGCGGAAGTTGTACTTGTTGATCTCGCCAATGCCGGCATTGGAAGGAAGATCGGCAACGGGAGTTGCGGTGATATCGGTGGCCATTGGCAACCCTACTTTCGTCTTGATTGGCCCGCGAATGACGCGAATACTCGCGAATGGTTTTCAACAACTCTTATTCGCGTCGATTGGCGTAAATCGCGGGTAGTTTTTGTGCCTTATTGTCTAAGCGGAAGCTTCCGCCATCTCGCGATTTTCGGCGGCCGCTTCGGGGTACTCTTCACGGATGCGTTCGTAGCCCCGTTCGTGAAGTTCGTGGGCCAGTTCAATGCCGCCCGTTTCGACGATCCGCCCGCCGAGCATCACGTGGGTGAAATCAGGCGGGTTATGTTCCAGCAGTTTGTCGTGGTGGGTAATAATCAGCAGGCCCATCTTGTCGCCGCCGATTTCGGCAATACTCTCGCTCGCCAGGCGAACAGCGTCGGCGTCCAGGCCGCTATCTGTCTCGTCCAATACAGCAAACTTCGGTTGCAACATGGCGAGCTGAAGAATCTCCGCTCGTTTCATTTCGCCGCCGGAGAATCCATCGTTCACATATCGCCGGGCGAACTCCATGTCGATTTGCAGATGCTCCATCTTCGACTTTAGTTCCTTGCGGAACTCTCGCATCGGAATCAGCTCTTCGCCCTCCTGCCGGTCCGGGTTGCGAACGTTGGTCGTGGCGTGGCGAAGGAAGTCGGCCAGCTTGACGCCCGGGATGGCCATCGGCCGCTGAAATGCCATGAAGACGCCGCTTCGCGCTCGCTCGTCGGCGTCCAACTCCAGCAAATCAACATCGTTCAGCCACACATGCCCGCCCGTCACTTCGTAATGCGGGTGGCCCATAGTAGCCATGCCGAGTGTACTTTTGCCGGATCCGTTAGGGCCCATCAAGGCGTGCGTTTCGCCGCGGTTGATCGTCAGCGACGCCCCTTTGAGGATCGGCTTGCCTTCGACGGCAACGTGTAGGTCTTCGATTCGTAAAGTGTCGGTCATTCGTTCGTGGAACAGGTCTCTCGACCTGTTCAAGCCTCAGTTATGTATCGATTTTTTTTCAAACGAACAGGTCAGGAGACCTGTTCCACATTTACCCCATAATCTTCTGATGATCAGTCAACGGATCGATGTCGGCCGGGGCTTCGACCCATCCGCTATGGTGCGGCACTGGCAACTCATCGTCGACCTTCTGGCCAAGGCCCCATTTACCCGGGCTGCCGTCGGCGTTCTTCTTCTTGGCGATCTTATGACCGCGAATTTTGTCTTGAATTCGCATCAGCCCTTCCAACAACGCTTCAGGGCGAGGGGGACAGCCGGGGACGTAGACATCGACCGGAACCACCAAATCGACACCCTTGACGACATGATACCCCCACTTGAAGTATGGGCCGCCGCCTACGGTACATGCTCCCATCGCGATGACGAACTTCGGGTCGGGCATTTGGTGGTACAACCGCTTCACGCGTGAAGCCATTTTGTACGTCACCGTGCCGGCGACGATCATCAAATCAGCCTGCCGAGGCGTGGCCCGAAAAGCACCGGCACCGAAGCGATCCATGTCGTAGCGACTGGCACCGGCGGCCATCATTTCAATTGCACA
>CALBTA010000666.1 GCA_937967755.1 uncultured Planctomycetaceae bacterium
TGTACGATTTGGGTTACATGCGGTTGTTCCCCAACATGATTGTGATGGCCCCGGGCGATGCGTTGGATGTGGCCCCAATGTTGGAGTTCGCCCTGCAGCAAGATTCGCCCACGTCGATGCGTTACCCCAAAACTACGGCCGATGTGATCGAGCGCGATCATGAACCGGTCGAGTTGGGCAAGGCCGAGGTGATTCAGTGGGGCACCGATGGCACGATCTTCTGCTGCGGCACGCTGTTGGCGAATTGCATCGGGGCGGCGCAGTTGTTGAAAGAGCAGTGCGGCTTGGATGTCACCGTGGTCAACGCCCGGTTTGTGAAGCCGCTGGATCGAGAGATTTTACAGCGCGCCGCTGAGGAAACCGGTTTCGTCGTCACCGTTGAGGAAGCCGCGCTGATGACCGGTTTCGGCAGTGCCGTGCTGGAAGCGGCCAACGGCCTGGGGCTGGACACGCGCCGCATCCGCTGCCTCGGCGTGCCGGACGAATTTGTGACGTTCGCCGAGCGATCGGAACTGCTCGCCGATTTAGGGCTTGATTCCGACGGCATTTTTGCCGCTTGCCGTGAGATGGCCGAAAACCCAGCTGCCGTTTCGCGGTCATAGGTTGGTGGGTTTGCAAGCGTTACAAGTCAGGCAGGGCTTCAACCCAGATGCCTTTGAGCGCCGGCCCGGCTTTCTTCTTGCGCAATTCGACGACCAGCTCAGAGGTCTTCACTTCAGCATGAACTGTCAGGTGTAGCGGCTTGTTCGCGCCGACCTGGCTGAAAACATCGACCGCTTCCAACGCCTTCTCGCCGCCGACGAAAACGTCGAACGTGCGTTTCCCGTTGCCGGTATAGTTGGGATTCGTTTCCGCAAAGACCAACACGACTGCATACTTCCCTGCATCGACTTCAAACTTGTAGTTCAACCCGCGGTAGGCCCAGCGTTCGCTTTTGTAGAGCATACGCATCTGCGGATAGACGCCGGCCAGCGTGAATTTTGTGGTGTAACGACCGGTGCCAAGGACTCGGCCGTCGTCGGCTTCCCACGGAATACCATCAGGCCCCACGAAACGCTCGCCGCCACAGTTGATGCGGCGGACGTAATGCCCGGAGTGGACCGCCACGGGTTGGCCAAGCGCGCTGATAGCATCGTCTTTCCCCCGCAAGCGAAGGGCGTAGCGGTAGGCGGTGTTGGTTGTTGTGGTGTCGTCGGTGTAAGTCGACGTGCTCACATCCGCGACTTTGTGCAGCAGTGACAGTTCGCCGTCGTCTCCTGTGCCGCGAAACACTTCAATCGCTGCAACGCCCGAATCGACCTTTCCCGACCAACTTAGATGAACCTGACTTCCGGCGGGTACGGCCGTGAGGCTTAACTCGTTCGGCAGCAGTGCAGGCTCGGCATTTTGCTGCGCGTGAATCGCAGTAGCTGGAACGAACACTAAGGAAGCGAGCGAAATTGCGATTCGAATCGTGCGGGCCATCTCTTCCTCACGCGTCTAACTGCCAGGGTCAGGCGTCTTCAATCGATGCGCCTAACCTACTGCCCTCGTGGCGGCAGTGCAACTATTCGCGGCAAAGTTCGCATGTCGCCGTTGCCGTTGCCGCTACCCGTTCTCATCGAACTCATCCAGAAGATCTTCGGCGTAGCCGGGTGGGAAGGGGTTCCAGTCGTCGGCGTCCAAAAGTTCCGCCGCTTCGTCCAACTCCCTTCCGAAATCAGCGGGGAAAATTGTGTCCTCGCCGGCGCGTTCATCGGCGGTTTCATCTTCTGCTGACTGGTCAGAAGATTCGCCCGCCGCGTTGGAATCTTCGGCTGCTTGATCGTTATTGCCGCTGCGGCTCTGTTCTTGCTGAAGTTCTTGTTCGATCTCTGTTACGTCAATGTCGGCGAACTCCGCCAACCAACTGTCTGAATTTTCAGGCACCGGCGGCGCTGTCGGCGTCGGCTTGGAATCAGCCGATTGCCCCGCCCGCTGTTCCAGTTGAGAAATCCAAACATTACTATCCACCGGCGTCGCTTTGCGACGGCGGGCGGCACGGTGCAGGCGGTGATCGCTGGAAACGACCAGTAGGTTTCGCGGCGAATGATCGGCAGCGATTAGCTCTTCCAACAAGTCGTCCGCTTCCGCGTAGCCCTTGGAATACAGCACGGTAATGCCGCTAAAAGATTCGCGGTTAGGCAAGCCCGGCGGCGCACCCTGCGCGTCGAAGACGATGGTCGTTCCGGCCAACTCTTCGCCGGTGAGTTTTTCTGAAAGAAACCCAAGCAAACCCTGCCGGGCACGGTGCAACTCGGTCCCCCGCCCGACACCTTCCACGCCCGTGGCGTTTAGCAAGTTGTAACCATCGATGAGAATTGCCATCGATCTATTGTAACGGAGCGACGAAGATTCGATTCGCAGAGTGAAGCCAGCGGCGCTTCTGATCGTCAGGGACTGCCGATCTACTTCATCGGTACATCGGGTTCGGGTGATCGAAGCGGCAGCCGGCGTTCCATTGGTTGCGTTGGTTGCCGTGGGCGGGGATGCCGCCCGCGTCTTTGATCATTCGGGCCAGGTGCAGCAGATTCCAGGTCATGAACGTGGTGTTGCGGTTGGTGAAGTCGTTCTCCGGGCCGCCGCTCCCTTCGTCGAGGTAAGGCGGGCCGGGGCCGGCTTCGCCAAGCCAGGCAGCATCGGCCTGGGGCGGAATCACGTAGCCCAAGTGTTGCAGCGAGTAGAGAATGTTCATCGAGCAATGCTTCGCGCCATCTTCGTTGCCGGTGATCAGGCAACCGCCGACCTTGCCGTAATAGGCGTATTGCCCATCGTCGTTCAAATCGCCCGATGATGAGTAAAGCCGTTCGATCGTCTGCGTGCATACCGATGACTTCTCGCCCAACCAAATGGGTGAAGTGATGACCAGGATCTCGGCTTGTTTTACTTTCTCATAGATGGCCGGCCAGTCGTCTTGCTGCCAACCCTGCTTTGTCATGTCGGGGTAAACGCCAAAGGCCAGATTGAAATCGACAGGCCGCAGCACCTCAACACTCACCCCGTTGGCCTCCATGATCGCCTTGGAGATATCGATCAACCCGCCGGTGTGCGAAAGCTCCGGAGATTTCTTCAGCGTGCAATTGAGGAACAGCGCGCCCAGATCAGAAAAGTCCCAACGGCTGGAACTGCACATTGCTTGCTGGTGGTCGTTGAGTTGCATGGGTTTCTCGCGGGGGTATTTGGTCGGCAGGGCGACACATGAACCGTGTAGCCAGTTTCGCTGCCAGTGGAGAGGTTATTGTTACCGAACTGGTCCCAGCGCACAAAAAACGGCGCGGCTTCCTTGTCGACTCCCCTTTGAGATCGACAGTTCAGCCGCGCCGGCGCGGACGGGGTGGCGCTTCGCGGGATTGGCAAGAAGTGAGGAGCGCCGTGTGCGTCCGATTTGGTTCTTGTGCTTATCTGTTTTGAAGTTCGTTACGCGGTAGCAACTTCAACTGTGTTTACATGGCCAAGCGTTGAACCTGCCCGACACAGAACTTTGTCGCACGCGCATTACCCCCAATTCTGCCGGCTTAGTCACGGTTGCTTGACGGGGGGCGGGGCAGTGCTGATAATCGCAAAGTCCGCCTTGCAGCCAGAAAAGTGCTTTTTTCCCAAATTGCTGTCGGCCTCTGGCATCGGATGCTCATTTTCCTGTTATATGCATGGGGCTGTGCGCCCTGTTGGCAAATCACAATGGACCTCTCGCTCGTGATGAGGAGCAAGACATGAGAAGCCCCCGGTCCCCCATTTTGGGACATTTTATCGCAGCCGTCGCAATTTCCGCCTTTGCTTTCGCGGCGATGGCCGCCTATGCACAAGAGGACCGCGTCGAGGACGTCCGCGCCCAAGGTGTCGCCGATGCGGTTGCGCAGTCGGAAGAGGTAGTCGCCGAGAACGCGGGTCTGACCCAACCGAAGTGGGACGTCGGTAAAACGTGGACGGTCGAATCCGTTTCCCAGCGAATTCAAGGCCGCGAAGAAGCCCCCGCCCGCAAGCCCGTTCCCATCCGTTGGCAGTTCCGGGTAGCCGAATTGGAAAATCTCGCCGGTCGGGATTGCTACCGTATTGAAATTGAATGCCTGGCTCGCGGGCGAATTCGGCCGAAGTCGATGATTTGGGTCGACCAGAAATCGGGCTTCCTGCGCCAGTATAAGACGGAATTGGCCGTGGCCGGGCGGATGCGGCCGATGATCGAATCGTACGATCACGCCAAGGGAGCCGCTGCGCCGATCGTGACGCCGGTCAATGCCTTGCCGATCGCGCTGCCGGCCTTCGTTGCTCCGGGATCCAAAGCCAACTCGTTTGTCTACACCAGCGCCCCGATGCCCGCAGGGGCAAAGGCGAAGGATTTGGGGCTGGTGACGTTCGCTCACGAAGTGACACAAACGGCCACCCAAGCTGGCCCCAAGGCGCTGGAGATCATTCCCGCCGAAGGCCGCCCGAAGTCGATCGAACAAAATCCTCTCACGGAAGTGAGCATTGGCACCGGGGGTGAAACCATCACGCAAATCTGGCAGCAGGGTCAACCTTGGCCGGTCTTCGTCGACAACGGGCGGACCAAGGCATACCTGGTTTCCGAAAGCGAATAGTAGCCGTTCTCGTGAGAGCTCGGAAATCAACTTGTCATGCACACTTCCAGAAGTCTCGCGGCTTCTGCTACACCAACCTACCAATCATCCGTAGTCAACACGGAGCATCCACCATGAATCAGCGAACAGTACTCACTTATCTCGCGGCGGCGATTGTCGCCGTGGCGATGGGAAACCAAACGGCCAGCGCACAACAAGACAGCGGCACTGCTGCCGAATACCCTTGGTCTGGCTATTGGTGGGCGCACGAAGATGGCGGCTTGACCGGCCCGCTGGCCAAGTACGACAAGGTATTTAAGACCCAAACCGCCGCCTGGGAAAGAGTCGAACACGTCAACCGGGCGAACGTGCAATCCTGGTTCGGGCATTGCCATGCGTGGAGCGCGGCGGCCGTCACCGAAAAGGAACCTCGCAAGCCCCGAACGTTCCAAGGGGTCGAGTTTGGCGTGGGCGATCTGAAGGGTCTGCTCACCGCGGTTCACGCGCAGGACGAAGCCAACAGTTATGGGGATCGCTTCGGCGATCGCCGCGGCACGGAAGACAAATCCGATCTGTCTCCGGACGAAGTGTGGCGGCTCTTGCAGCTCTATGTGAAGCAACGCAACATTCCGCTCATCTTCGACCTAGAGGCTGGCGATGAAGTCTGGAACTACCCCGTCTATCAATACGAAGTCAACTACACCGAAGTTGGCAACGGAGTGATTAATGGCACGATGGATTTGGTCGTCGCCGATGACGATGTAGAGCCTGACTACCTCGGCACGCAGCCGGGCGTTTACAGTTACACGTTCACGTGCCGGATGCAGAACGGTTCCATGGTAAGCGGCAGCGGGCGCTGGACAGGTGACAGCGTTGACGATCACCCCGACTTCGCCTGGTACCCTTACGTCGCCCGGGCGGAAAACCCTGGTATCGACGCTGTTAGGGTCTCACAGATTGTTGGCACGGGCGTAGGCGGAAGTGACAACCCGCCCGACGGCGACGATATGGACCACAACAGCGACGATCCCCCCGACGACGTCGACGTTCCGCCATCGGACGACGACACGCCGGGCCCCGCCGACCCGGTCGACTTTGCCGGGTTGCTCAGCCCGATTGAAATGGTGTCGCTGATCGCCAACAAGACCAGCCACTTCGGCTTGGACATTTTCGTCGACCGCAACGATGGAGGCAAATACCGCGCCGGGGAACCGGTTCGGGTGGCGGCTGAAAGCGACAAGGAAGGATATCTCTACCTTTTCGACATTGACCCGCAGGGCAAAATCCACCTTGTCTTCCCGCGGCCAGGTGAGCCGAATTTGATTCCGGCCAACAAACTGGTCGACATCCCTGCCCGCGATGCCGACCCGTGGTTCACCGCCCAGGGTGCCGGAGAGCATCACTTACGCGGCATCGTGACGACCTCTCCGCTTACCCTGACCGGGTTTCACACGCAGATCGCGCGGAAGGATAAAGAGAAGTTCCATCGCGGCGTGCAAAAAATGCGCGTCCCGCCGGCGACACAGGAGCGAATTTCAAAGGCCATCGACGGCTTTTACGGGGCCAAGAGTGTTGAGCGAAAGCCAACCCCCAAGGTCAAGGCGTTCGCCCAAGACGACTGCCTGTTTTTCGTAACGGGTAAGCGAAGCGAATAACGAAATTACCCTTTCCCTCCCCAGGAGGGTCGGGATCGGGGCAGAAATACTTATACGATAAGTAAGGCGACAGAGTACCGCGGCCCAGCGAAAACTAGAAACCGAAAACCTGCGATCACATCCCCAAGGACCTACCAGCCATGAAGACGACACTTCCCCAGCTTGCGTTGACGTTCCTCTTTGTTGTTGCGAGTGCTGCGTGCACCCTAGCCGATGGCCCCGCGAAGTGGATTCAGGTGGAAGGATTGGTGAACCCTGAAGCCTCGTTCATGATTTCGGTTGACGTCGATAAGCCGAACCGCACTTACCAGGAAGGCGACTTGATGACGGTTCGCGTCAAGGCCGAGAAAGAGTGTTACGTTTACCTCGTCTACTACAGCGGCGAGACCGCGACGGTATTGTTCCCGAACCAACACCAGAAGCAAAACAAGATTCCCGCCCAAACGGTTGTTTCCATTCCCGACGAAGATGCCCCGTTTCGTTTTCGCACCACCGGCCCGTTCGGCAAAGAAGTACTGCACGTGATCGCTTCGGAAAAAGAACTCTCGTCCATTCCCAAGCCAGAAGGCAACGTCGCGTTTAAGTCACTGGAGGCGAACAATTTGCGAGCGATGACCGTCGAGGTCAACCAAAAGGATAAGAAGAGCTGGTCGGAAGCCCGCATTGATGTCACGACTTTCCCGAAGGACACCGCGCCCCCCAAGACTGGCCGACGCGTGGCGGTTTGCATTGGTATTAGTGACTATGTTCACGATCGGGTGACCGACTTGCAAGTTTCACATCTGGACGCCATGAAGATGGCCGACGCTTTCAAGGAAAAGTGCAATATGGATGAAGTCGTTCTGCTGACGAACGACCAGGCCACCAGGGCAAACATTGAGCAGGCGATCTTTCACCAACTGGTCGATTCGACCCGGCCCGGCGATAGCGTGTTCATTTTCTTCAGCGGCCACGGCGGACGGACCAGCGACCAGAACGGCGATGAAGCCGACGGGTTTGATGAGTACCTTGTGCCGCATGACGGAATTTTGGGCAAGCCCGAAACGATGATTCTGGATGACACCTTCGCACGTTGGATGCAAGAACTAAGCGGGCGCGAAGTAGCCATCATCATGGACAACTGCTACAGCGGCGGGGCATCGAAAGCCATCGACGGCGCGGCAGTCGCCCCGAAAGCGATCGGAAAAGCCAACCACAAAGCCGTCGCCTATGACGGCATCGAGGTGGAATTGAAGCGGTCAAAAGATCTCGGTCAACAAAACACGGTCGTTGTGGCCGCCTGCATGGCGAACCAACTGGCTTGGGAAATGCCAGCCAGCCAAAAAGGAAGTGTGCTGACTCACTACTTGATCGAATCGCTCGACGACAAGTCGTCCGACACGAACCAGGATGGCAAGCTGACAATGCAGGAGTCGTACACGTTCGTGAAGCAAAAGGTTGAACAGTACGTTAAGGAAAAGTTCGACACCGAGCAGAACCCAGTCATTGTCGACAACGCCGGCGACGGAATTATCTTCCAGCAACGCCAGTAAGCTAGTAGGATGGGTTTGTAACCTGTCCTTTAGTTATCGCGACAGCCGCGCGGGCGCATGGTCGGGTTGCAAACCCAACCTACGGTGATCAAATTTGATAATTCGCCTCGGGCCGAAGCTCTTCGGGTTGTTCGCTACGCAGCCGCAGCTTTGGTTTTTCGATCATCACGGTCGTGTGCGGTTCAACGCTTTTCGTCAACCAGACGCTCGAACCTATCACGCTGTGATGCCCCAGCGTCGTCTTGCCGCCCAGCACGGTGGCGCTGGCGTAGATCACAACGTGGTCTTCAACCGTGGGGTGGCGTTTCGCTCCACGGACAATCTTGCCCGAGTCATCGGTATCGAACGACAGCGCCCCCAGCGTTACGCCTTGATAGATCTTCACGTGCTCGCCAATCTCGCACGTTTCGCCAATCACCACGCCCGTTCCGTGGTCAATGAAGAAGTGCCGCCCGATGGTTGCCCCGGGGTGAATGTCGATGCCGGTTTCTTTGTGCGACCATTCGGCCATCATCCGCGGGATGAATGGAACGCCGAGTTTCAACATCTCGTGCGCCAAACGGTGAACAGTGATCGCTTCCAAACCCGGGTAGCAGAAGATCACTTCGTCTAAGCTCTTGCAAGCGGGGTCGCCATCGTAAGCGGCTTGCACGTCGGTCGCCAGCAACTCTCGAATCTCGGGGATCTTTTCCCAGAACGCGATGGCCATCGCCTGCCCCTTGGCCTCGTAGTCAGTCGGGCTTTCGCAAGGATCGCCGGTTTGTTCTCCTTCACCGCGGTCTTCGTGCATCAACGCCCGGGCAATTTGCGTGGTCAGTTTATCATGCAGCGTGTCGATCAAGTCGCCGACGTGGTAAGTCACGTTGCCGATGTGCAACCGCTCGCGCCGGCGGTAGCCGGGAAAGATGATCTCTTTTAGGTCGGCAATCGCTCCAATCACCGCTTCATAATTCGGCAACGGGCAGTGGCCCAGGTGGTCGATCTTACCCACCGTTTGATAGCTTTCCACGATGCGATCGGTCAGTCGAGGAAGTTGTTCTTTAAGCCGAAAGTCGGATGCCATGGGTCTGGCTTTCTGGGTTCTGTAGATTTCGCTAGCACTGCTGTATCTCGAGGGGTAGTACGGATCGCCGATCCGTTCTGCCACCCCCTTTTGATTCCATCGGCCATCGCGACGTTACGCGCGCAGTGCAACAAGAGAAAACGAATACGAGATGCGGAGATTGCGCACTAAAAGAGGAGCTGTCCGGCCAACGCCGGACAGCTACAGGTGCAAAGTGTCAGAAATAAGCTTTGGGTCCCGCTCATGTATCTATGTTACTCATGCGAGCAATTGTAAACAACCTGGTCTTTCAAAACTCAATGTCTGACTGTTCAGTCTGCTGAACTTGCTCCAATACCTTCTCAGTACTGGTCGGGTCGACATCGTTGCAGCCGGCGGCTAGTTGGTCGGCGAGTTTGTCGAGGTCGGTTCGCCATTGCTCTTCGGTCGTCTCAGGCGGGGTCACCTGGCGAAACTCACCCAGCAGCAGGATCAGCCGCAGTAAATGGCGAAAGATCATCCCCTCCTGTTTCTGCAGACCGCGGGTCGTGATCAGTTTGTTGAAGTCTCCGCCGAATTCCAAGAATTCGCCCGCAACCCAGACCGGCGTGACGCGCACATCGTGAACGCTGGGAAAGTCCGCATCGAATTGCAGCTTCAGCTTGTCCGCCAAGGTCAGCACCCAAACCCGCTCTTCATCAAACGTCCCCCGTGGGCCGTCGTCTTCTCTTTGCTCCCAGCCGAGTTGCTCGGCGGTGACTAGCCCGGCCCTCATCAGTGCCTCGTCCAACCGCCCGGTGGCCAGCGGCCCAGGCGGTAGTTCTTCCTGCTTGGGCACGCGCACAAACCGCGCGACCGAGCCGGGCATCTCCAGCACGCTTTCCATCGCCTGCAGCCGCTCCGCCCGGTCAGCAATGCCCAACTGGTTGATCAGATAGACACCGTACAACGGGTTGACACTGCGAAAGGACAACATCAACGGCAGGCGCTCAGAAGGCGTTGCCAGCCGGGCTCGGTAGGCGGGTTTCTCGTCGGCTGGCTCCTTGTCCTTCTTTTTATCAGTCTTGGAATTGTCCGTCTTAGCAGCCGGCTTCGGCGAAACCGATTGGCTCAAAGTCAAACCAC
>CALBTA010000667.1 GCA_937967755.1 uncultured Planctomycetaceae bacterium
TATCGTTCATATTTGCCCAATTTCAATCGTCTCGCAAACGCTTTCTCAGTTTCTCGGTCGCGGCCCTCATGCGGGCGAGCGCTGTTCCTACGGGGATGTTCAGTTCCTTCGCAATCACCGCGAAAGTCTTTTCCTCATAAATTCGCATACGCACAATTTGTTGTTGGGCGGCAGGAAGTTCATCGATGGCCGCCCGCACACCGCTGACTGTTTCAAATCGAATCGCCGGCTCGTCCGCGGCGGTTGTTAGTTGATCTTTGGACCACGCAATCTTTTGCATCGCCCGGCTGTCAACCCCTTGGCGACGCCGGAGGGCCATCGCTTCGTTGTAGGCGACTTGAAACAACCACGCCTTGCGGCTTTCGTCGCGACCGGTATGCCCCGCTTGCACTGCCTTGGCGAAGGTCGCCTTCAACGCATCGTGGGCCAGCGAGCCGTCTCGCAACAGGCCGATCAAAAACCGCCGCAGTGGCTCTCCGTAGTCAAGGTACAACGCCGTGACCGCTTCAGCATCGAGGGTTTCAGAAGCGGCAGTCGCTTCCGATTCGCCCCCGGTGTTTGCTTCTGAACCGGATCGACTGTCGTCCTTCGCCACGAATCGCCGCCTTCAGCATGGGTGACCGCAGGGCCGGTCTAAGGGTAAGATGCGTACCGCCGCCTATTTATTGAATGGATTGTGAAAGCGGCGGTGAACTGATTGCCATTCTGTTTCGTAACCTGTTGAAGTGCAATAGGTTACGTAGCGGGGGCTTCCAGCCACCGTAAGAAAATCGCCAGTAGCAGAAGCCGTGAGACTTCTGGCTTGAAGTTCCGTTCCCGAACTCTCACGAGTCCGACTACAACGGAGTAAAGCGGTGGCTAGAAGCCCCCGCTACGACGACTTCGGAAACTACCTTGTTCATCGGCCCCGTATTCACCCGCGAGATCGTCACCACGCCGCGCCGGCCGCGGCTGTATATCTATCGCACGGTCTATGCGATCGCCTTGTTCATTCTGATGTGTACCGCCTGGCTGATTGTCGCTGGAACCCAGGTGGTGCGGAACGTTGGCGACATGGCCCAGTTCGGAGCGATCTTGTTCCAGGGGCTTTCGATTTTGCAATTGCTTTTGGTTGTATTCTTCGCGGCACTCACTTCCGCGGCGGCCGTTTCACAAGAGAAGGACCGGCGAACGCTGATTCTGCTGCTAATCACCCGGCTTACTAACAGCGAATTGGTGCTGGGTAAACTGCTGGCCAGCTTGCTGAACGTGTTGGTGATGCTGGCGA